>DATAIN010000853.1:0-7491 GCA_036262635.1 Gemmatimonadaceae bacterium
ACGTTCGGTAGACGTTCGTCGCACCGAGGTTCCCCGAGCCGTGCTGCCGCAGGTCGATCCCGCGGGTGAGCTTCCCCGCCAGGTAGGCGAAGGGGATGGAGCCGAGCAGATAGCCGGCGACGACAGCGATCGCCGGATGCACTTACGCCGCCTTTCGCCGGAGGACGATGCGCAGCGGGCTCCCCGTGAATCCCCACATCTCACGGAACCCGTTGTGGAGGAAGCGCACGTAATGCTCCTGCACGAGATCGGGGTGGTTGCCGAACACCGCTATCGTCGGCGGCGCGACGGAGACCTGCGTCGCGTAATTCAGCTTCACTTCCCGCCCCGCGGCCTGCGGTGGCTGGCGACGCGCGAGGAGGTTGTGGAGCCCCTCGTTCACCTCGGAGGTCGGGATGCGCTTCTTCCGCTCGGCCTCCACCGCGAGGATGACGTCGAGGACCTTGTTCACTCGCTGCCCCGTGAGCGCCGACGTGAAGAGCCAGGGGACGAACTTGAGGAAGGGCGCCTTCTCGGCGGCATCGCGCTGGAAGTGCGCGGCCGACTTGTCGCCCTTGTCCTCCTTGATGTCCCACTTGTTCACGACCATGACGAGACCGCGCCCCTCGTCCCACGCCATGTGCGCGATCTTCAGATCCTGATTGTGCAGCCCCTCGGCCGCGTCCACGAGGAGCACGCAGATGTCGGCGCGCTCGATGGCGCGATGGGTCCGGAGCCCGGAGTAGAACTCGATCCCCTCCTCGACGCGGGCCTGCCGTCGCAAGCCCGCCGTGTCGATGAAGACGATGTCGCGCCCGTGAAAGCGCATCGGAGTATCGATCGCGTCGCGCGTCGTACCGGCGACGTCGGACACGACGAGGCGCTCCTCGCCGAGCAGACGGTTCACGAACGACGACTTGCCCACGTTCGGCCGGCCGATCACGGCGACGTGGAGCTGCTCGTCGGCGGGAGCCGAAACCTCCGGAATACGATCGACGATGATGTCGAGCAGATCGCCGGAGCCCTTCCCGTTGTTGGCCGAGACGGGAATCGGATCGCCGGCGCCGAGGTTGTAGAGCTCGTAGAAATCGGTGGAGTCGGGGTTGTCCACCTTGTTCGCCACGACGAGCCAGGGCTTCTGCGCGTCGCGGAGGATGTCGACGATGCGAGCGTCGCTCGGGTGTACGCCGACCTTCGCGTCGAGCATGAGCAGCAGGAGATCCGCTTCGCCGATCGCCTCCTGCACCTGTCGCCGGATCTCGAGGTCCATCGGGAGCCGCGAATCCTCGTTGATCCCACCGGTGTCGACAAGCCAGAAGTCGCGGCCATTCCACTGGGCGCGCGCATAGTGCCGATCGCGCGTCGTTCCCGCCTCGTCGGAGACGATCGCCGCGTCGCTCTCGACGAGCCGGTTGAAGAGCGCCGACTTGCCGACGTTCGGCCGTCCGATGAGCGCTACGACGGGGACGTTCATACGGTCGCCCGCTCCCCTTCCGGGACGAGCGCATCGATGAAGTCGTACGAGGGGAACACCGGCATCGGGAGCGATTCGCGCAGCTGGATGAACGATTCGTCGTCGAGAAAGACGCCCGACTCGTTGATCGTCTCGGCGGGGATGAGCGCCATGTCGAGGTCGTGCCGACCCTCGAGCGCCCGGCGGATGTCGGCGCCGACCAGCAGACCGGCCGTGGTCACCGTCGGACCGAACAGCGAGTTCGTCATCGGGATCAGCTCGAAGCGCGCCCCGGTCGCCTCGGCAAGGCGATCGAGCAGCGCGGGCATGATCGGCGCCATCGACACCCCGGTGACGACCCCGATGCGGCGGCCGTCGAGGCGCGGGAGCTGGTCGAGGCCCGCGAGCACGCGCCGGCGAAGCAGTGTGACGGCGCCGACGCCGTTCTCCACCTGCGCGAACTCCCCGTAGTGCTCCGGGCCGGGAAGCTCGCGATTGGCGAGGAGGTAGAGCTCATCCGATCCGCGCACCCAGCTCTCCCCACGCTCGGTCATCGCGCGCTCTTCCCACGCCTCGACACGGGCGAGAATGCGGCGAGCGTTCTCCTCGTCCATCGGCTTGCCGGTATAGAGATGCGAGAACTGCGTGACGCCGACGGGGACCAGCGCGACGGAAAGCACCGCGTCGCCGAAGTTCCACAGGTCGGTCAGCGACTGCTCGAGAACGTCACCGTCGTTCAGCCCGGGGACGACGACCATCTGGGTGTGGAACTGGATCCCCCCCTCGGCGAGGCGGGTGAGCTGCTCGAGGATGTTGGGGACGCGCGGGTTGTTGAGGAGCTTCTTCCGTGCCTCCCAGGGCGTCGCGTGCACGGAGACGTAGAGGGGAGACAGCCGGTACTCGAGGATCCGCGCGATGTCGCGCTCCTTCACGTTCGAGAGGGTCGCGAAGTTGCCGTAGGCGAAGGAGAGGCGGTAGTCGTCGTCGCGGATGTAGAGCGGCTTGCGCAGCCCCTTCGGCAGTCCCTCGATGAAGCAGAACTCGCAGCGGTTCGCGCAGCGGCGCACGGAGGGCGGCTCGAGCTCGAGGCCCATCGGCTCTCCCTCCGGCCGCTCGATGTCGTACTCGACGAGCTCGCCGTCGGGGAGCTTTGCCTCAATCAGCAGCTCCTCTTCCGCCGTGAGGAACTCCCAGTCGAGAAAGTCGCCGAGCGCCCGGCCGTTGACCGTGAGCAACTCGGTTCCGGGGACGATTCCTAGCTCCTCGGCGATCCCGCCTCTGACGACGCGACTGACTCGAACCATGTCCCCCACAGATGAATGCGGGAAGACCACGACGGTGATCTCCCCGCTTGTCGACCGCTCGCGTCGCTCCTCGCGCGCGGCTGACGCAAGTTAGCAGATGAAAGGGCCGAAATCAAGGAATGCGAGCGACTTCGGCCGTCAGCGCACGATGAGTTCGAAGCCGCTCGCGAGCGCGGTGAGTGAACGCGAAAACGGCGCTCGGGGATCGATCCCCGAGCGCCGTTCGCTGTCTCTTGCGTGCTTACTTGATCGGCTGGTAGCGGAAGGAGACGATGTTCGCCGCCTGCGCTTCGACCTTGAAGTCGGCCTTCGCCTTCGGGGCGACGGGCCCGACGCTCGCCGTCTTGGTGGCGACGACGTTTCCGCCCTTGTCGAGGAACTCGACCGTGACGTTGTACGTCGCGGGCGTAGTGCCGCGATTCTCGATGGTGCCGCCGAGCGAACCTGAGTCGGGGTTCTTGTTGAAGGACTTGATCGTCACGACCGTCGGCATCTTCTCGTACTTCTCGTACGCCTTGAGAAGCGTGTCGGTCAGCGCCGCCTTGATCTTGGTGTTCTTCTCGCCCTTGCTCAGCCCCTGATAGGCGCCGGCCATGACGCGCCAAGCCTCGGGATTGTTCGGGTCCAGCTCGACGAGGTGCTTCACGTACGGGAGCATCTCGGTGTAATGCGAGGTGTTGAAGCTGGAGGCCGAGAGGTTGAAGAGCGCGTCGCGGCTGTTCGGGTTCTGCTCCACCGCGACCTTGAACAGCGTGATCGCATCGGCGTCCCGGCCGGCGCGCGACGCCGCGAGCCCTGCCTGCACGAGCTCGTACTCGGTGTACTGGCTCGGGTTGCTCAGGACCGCGGCGTAGGTCTCCTTCACCCCCGCGCTGTCTCCCGCGATGCCGAGCATGCGGGCGAGCGAGGTGCGCGCGGTGGGCACGTTCTCGTCGGAGCTCTTGGCCTCGGCGAGGAAGGTGCGCAAAGCCGTCGCCGACTGCTGGGCGAGCTGCTTCTGCTGGTCGCCGCTCGCCGCCTCGGCCTGGCTCCCGATCAGGATGCCGAGGTTGAAGAGTGAGAGGCGGCGCTGGTCGGCGAAGACGGTGTCCGACTTCGCGGCCTCCGCGGCCTGACGGGTGTACTCGACCGCCTTCGGGATGTCGTTGTTGCGCTGGGCGAGCGAGGCGAGGATGCTGTACGCGTACGGCGCGCCGGGGTCGAGCTGAAGCGAGCGCTGCGCATAGAACGCCGACGAATCGAACTGGCCGGCGTTGAAGGTGTTGCTCGCCTTCTGGGTGACGCGGAGCCAGCCGGCCTGCCGGCGCCAGCTGCCGGTGAGCGACCGGCACTCGGGCATCGCCGTCTCGACGATGCGCATCGTGGAGTCCGCGAGCGTCGCGAGATCGGCGGTCGCGCCGACGTCGGTGGTGAAGCCGAGGTCACCGCGCGTCATCCGCGGCGCCGTCGTGCTGTCGTCGAGCAGGGTGAAGAAAACCTTGCCCAACTGATAATTGCGGCCGACCGGGTTGGCCTGGTCATTCTTCTCGGTGAGCGACTTGACGACCTTCTTGAGGGCGTCCATGCGCTTCTGCCCCTGGAGGGAACGCGCCTGGGTCACCATGAAGTTGGCGGTCGCCACCTCCCTCGGCTTGCTCTCATCGATCTCGCACGACTTGGTCTGCTGAGCGCGCGCGTTCGTCGCGACGAGCGCCGCTGCGCCGCCAAGCGCGGTAAGGCTGCGATACAGGTTCATGACTCTCCTCGAAGTGAACTCGGGGCTTGCCGCACTGTGAACGGCCGCGGCGTCATACCCGAGCCTGGACAGCGCGTTCCGCCGCCTGCTCGGCAGCCCGAAATATAGCCGTAACGGGCTTGCCTGTCGCGTGGGCCACCCGCGCGACATGGTCGTGCTCGGGCTTCGCCGTGCGGGTTCCGTCGGGGCGGATGACGATCTTGACCGGGATCGTGTGCCCCATCACATCGACCTCGATGGTTTCGCGCGGGAGCGCGGTGCGCTGTACGGTCGTCCGTCGCACGCCGATGCTCGTCGTATCGGTGAGCAGGCGACGCTCCAGCTCGTCTGCGCTTCCCGGGTCGGACAGCACTTCGATGCGCGAGCCGGCCCGCCCCTTCTTCATCACGATCGGAGCGAGAGTGACGTCGAGCGCGCCCGCGGCGCGGATCGCGTCCGCTGCCGCCGCGAGGTGCTCGGGGCTCATGTCGTCGACGTCCGCGGCGAGGAGCACGAGCCCGCGGACGTGCGCCCGCGATGGCGTCGCAGGCTCGGCGAGGATGAGACGCAGCGCGTTCGCGCGATCGGGAAAGTCCTTGCTGCCCGCACCGAAACCGCTGCGCAGCGGTATGTATTCGGGGGTCGTGCGACCTCGCGTGAGCACGCGGAGGAGCGCGGCGCCGGTCGGTGTCACGAGCTCCCCCGCTCCGTCGGGGCCCGGCTTCACGGCGATTCCCTCGAGGAGCTTCAGCGTCGCCGGCGCGGGGACCGGGAGCACGCCGTGCGCGGCCCGCACTGTCCCGTCGCCGAGTGAGACGCGACCGGCGTATGCGTCCGTGACGCCCAGCTCGTGAAAGCCCCAGATCGAGCCGACGACATCGAGGATCGCGTCCACCGCGCCGACCTCGTGGAGATGGACGTCCTCGGGCTCCATCCCGTGAATCTCCCCCTCGCACCGCGCGATCGCGGTGAAGCATTCGTCGGCGAGCCGGCGTACGGAATCCGGCACGGCGGCCGCCGCGACGAGCGCGCGGATCTCGCGAATCCCGCGCCCGTGCGGCTGCGGCGGGATGTCGAAGTCCACCTTCCGGCAGGCGATCTCCGCGCGGCGCACGTCGCGGATCCGCACGCCGACGTCGGCGAGGCCAAGCGTCGTCGGGAGCGCGCGCAGCCAGTCGGCGGGGAGCCCGACGTCGAGCAGCGCGCCGAGGGTCATGTCCCCCGAGATGCCGGAGAACGGATCGAAGATCGCGATCGGCATGGGGTGGATCGTAGCGAGTCGCGCGCTCAGGCGCGATAGCTGGCGCCGCTTCCGGTGTTGAAGACTATTACCTCAGACGAGCGATCGAGGCGACCTTCCTCGACGAGCTTCCGCGCGACCGCGAGCGCGCAGCCGCCTTCGGGCGCGGCGTCGATTCCCGTCGCGCGAGACAGCGTCGCGGTCTCGCGGCGGATGGCGTCCTCGGAGACCGCGGCGGCCTCTCCCCCGCTCTCGTACAGGGCGCGGAGGATCAGCCGGTCGCCTAACGGGCCGGGCACGCGAAGGCCGGCGGCGTGGGTCGACGGGTTTTCCCACGGTGTCGCGCGGTCGGCGTGTGCGGCGAATGCGCGAACGATCGGCGCGCATCCCTCCGCCTGAGCGACGATCATGCGCGGCAACGGGAGCGATGCGTCGAGCCACCCCCAGCGTCGCATCTCGGCGAAGACCTTCCACATGCCGATGAGACCAGTGCCGCCCCCCGTCGGATAGACGATGGCGTCGGGGAGTCGCCAGCCGAGTTGCTCGGCGATCTCGAGTCCCATGGTCTTCTTCCCCTCGATGCGGTACGGCTCGCGCAGGGTGGAGACGTCGAAGTAGCCGGACTCGCCGGCGAAGGCGCGCGCCTGCTTGCCGGCGTCGCCGATGTGGCCGGGGACCGTGATCAGGCTCGCGCCGAGCGCACGGATGGTATCGAGGATGTTCTTCGGCGTCGTCTCCGGAGCGAAGACGCGCGCCGGAAGACCCGCCGCCGCCGCGTACGCGGCCATCGCCGCGCCGGCGTTCCCCGCCGTCGGGACGACGAGCCCGGAGACGCCGTGTCCGAGCGCCCGCGTGACCGCCGCGCTCATCCCGCGCGCCTTGAACGACCCGGTCGGATTGAGCGCCTCGTCCTTGATCCAGATTCTTTGCACGCCGAGCTCGCGCGCGAGGCGCGGCGATTCGAGGAGAGGGGTCCCGCCCTCCCCCAGCGAGATCTCCCGCTCGCGCTCGCGGAGCGGCAGGACCCAGCGATATCGCCACATGCTCCAGCCGTCGAGGGACTCGCGGCTCGGGCGGATGTCTCCATAATCCACGAGCAGTGGCTGCCCGCACGCGGGGCAGACCGTCGCGCGAGAGCCTCCCGCGGCGGTGTGATCGCACGCGGAGCAACGCAGCATCCAGTGTTCGCTCATTCGCTGGTCGTGGAGGTGACGGCGGGCGAAGCGGGCTCGCCGCCCTTGGTGGGATTGGAGCGATCGAGCGCGTCGAGGATGCGCTGCGCGGACGCCGCCGAGAAGCCGGGAAGCGCAGCGATGGCATCGACCCCAGCGTCCCGAACCCCCTGCACGCTTCCGAATGCCTTGATGAGCGCGCGACGCTTCGAGGGGCCGACCCCCGGAATGGAGAGCAGCTCCGACGTCACCGTGCGCGCGGCGCGGCGCTGTCGCTGGAAGGTCACCGCGAAGCGATGCGCTTCGTCGCGCGCCTGCTGAAGCACGCGCAGTGCCGGAGACCGTCGCGACAGTCGCAGCGACTCGCTGCGCCCGGGGACGAAGATCTCCTCCTCGCGCTTGGCCAGGCTGATGATCGGCAAGGCGATTCCCTGCGCGTCGAGCGCGCCTCGCGCGGCGTTGAGCTGCCCTTTCCCGCCGTCGATGACGATGAGGTCAGGGAGTGCCTTGCGCTCTTCGACCCGCCGCGCGACGAACCGCGTGACGACTTCGTGCATGGACGCGAAATCGTCGATGCCTTCGACCGACTTGATCTTGAACTTGCGATACTCCGCCCGGTGCGGCCGCCC
>DATAIN010000854.1:0-10567 GCA_036262635.1 Gemmatimonadaceae bacterium
GCGGACCGGTCCCCGTGGTCGTGAAGACGCCAACGCTGAAGCTGAAGGCGCGCAGGAAGGGGTCGTCGATGCCCACCGTCTGCGCGCCGTGCAGCGCGCCGTCGCCGAGCGCGAGGTAGGCGAGGGCGAAGATCCCGTTCAGCAGCAGGAGCGCGGCGAGCCCCCAGCCGAGGAAGGCGGCGAGGGGGGCGTTGAGGGCGCGGAGGTACGATCGCTCCGCGCGCTGGGCGCCGAGTCCGTACTTC
Organism: Gemmatimonadaceae bacterium; assembly: GCA_036262635.1. Classification (GTDB taxonomy): domain Bacteria; phylum Gemmatimonadota; class Gemmatimonadetes; order Gemmatimonadales; family Gemmatimonadaceae; genus JABFXC01. The sequence continues at coordinate 246 of DATAIN010000854.1, forward strand.
CGGCTGGTCGGCTCCCCTTCGTGCGAGAGAAATCGTCCGCGCACCTGCTGCGCGACGACGCGGCCGAAGCCGAGATCGGTGTAGAGCGTCCGCGGCGCGGGGGACTGCTCGCCGTCCTGCTCGTGCTGGGTGGGTGCGGTCATCAGAAGCTGAATGGCGGGCGCGACGATCGGGTTCCGGCGCTGCATGATCCGTCCCTCGCGCTGCCGGCGCAAGACGCGATGCCTGCCGCACCTTTCCCCGACAGCGCGTAGCGGCTCACCCGACAGCGATCGCGGCGCCGAGGACGCACACTCCCGACACGCGTGCAGAGCGCGGGCGCTGGAGGACACATGGCAACCTTGTCGAAGCCCGGGCTGGAGAGGTCAGGATCCCGGGAGCCATTCATCGCATCGGAGCCTCGACCGGACGCGCCCGCGCCCCGCCCGACGCGCTCTGTACGCGTCACGCTCTCGCGAGTCGTCGGCCGCGCGCTGCACGCCGTCGCCCGCGTCATCGCGGCCGTCGTCGTCGCGGCGACCACGCTACCCGTCGTCCTGCTGTTCGTCGTCTCCTCCGTGCCGCTGCTGATCTCCGTCGCGCTCGTCGCCGCCGACGTCGCGCTCCTCCTCGCGCTGCTCCGGCTGGAGCGCACGCCGACGCTCGTCGGCGCGGTGTTCGCCGGGCTCGTCGCGGTCTCGCTCTTCGCCGTGATCGCGTCGCAGCGGTACGCGACGACGCCACCGATCGTCGACGCGAGCGGCGCACCCGTCGTGGGCAGCATCGCGTCGCTGGAGGCGGTGACGTTAGGCGGCAGCCGCCAGTGGATCACCATCCGCGGGCGCGACGCGCGCAAACCGGTGCTGCTCTTCCTCGCCGGCGGGCCGGGCGGGAGTGAGCTCACCTTCGCGCGCAACGTGCTCGGCGGGCTCGAGGAGCACTTCATCGTCGTCAACTGGGACCAGCCGGGAGCCGGGAAGTCCTTCGGCGCCGTGCCACGCTCCGCGCTCACCCTCGGGCGCTTCGTCGCCGACGGCCACGAGCTCACGCTCCTCCTCCGCGAGCGCTTTCACCAGGAGAAGATCTACCTGCTCGGCGCGGGCTGGGGGACGGTGCCCGGCACCCTGCTCGTGCAGCGCTGGCCGGAGCTCTTCCACGCCTACATCGGAGCGGGTCAGCGCACGAGCGTGCACGAGGACGACGTCGCCGGCTACGGGCGGGCGCTCGCGATCGCCGCGGAGCATGGCGACGCGGCGCTCGTGAAGAAGCTGCGTCGCAACGGCCCTCCGCCATACAGCGGCTGGAGCGTGGCGTTGAAGAACCTCGATTACCGCAACGTCCTGAACGCATACGCCCGCGAGCACGCCCGCGGGGAGCTGACCGGCCACGATCTCGTCGCCGACGCCATCACCGGAACCGAATACGGGCTCGCCGACCGGGTGAACTGGTTCCGCGGTCTCTGGCGTGGCTTCACGACGGTGTATCCGCAGCTCGACACCCTCGACTTCGCGCGGCAGGCGAGGACTCTCGGCGTGCCCGTGTACTTCCTCCAGGGTCGCTACGATCTCGTCGAGATGGGATCGCTGCTCGAGCGCTGGTATCGAGTGCTCGACGCCCCGCACAAGGAGATCATCTGGTTCGAGAACTCGGGACACACCCCGCACGCCTGGGAGCCGACGAAAGTCGTCGACGTGCTGGCGAGCCGCGTGCTTCCCGAGACCGTCGCGCCACCCGTGACGGACCTCTACGCGACGGTGCGTCCGGCGCCGCGGCCACGCCCGTGAGGTGCGATCCTCGACCATCGTGATATCTTCCGATCACGGACGGGCGTACTGAGGAGGATCCGATGGGCGTGACGAGACAGGACATCTTCGGCGACGCGGCGGGCGCGGAGCCCGCCGCTCCGGGCACCTACGGCGAGCAGCCGCGCGGCCATCGCCTGCCCGACGCCACGCGGCTCGGCGGCGTCAGCCTCCAGGTCTCGGACCTTGCGCGCTCGCTGCGCTTCTACGAGGACGTGCTCGGCTTCCGCGTCGTGAGTCGCGATGCGACGAGCGCGGCGCTCGCGGCGCAGGGCGACGACCGCGTGCTCATCGAGCTGCACGAGCGATCCGGGGCGCGCCCCGCGGGACGCGGGGGACGGCTCGGGCTCTACCACTTCGCCATCCTCCTCCCCGACCGCGCGGCGTTAGGCAGGTTCGTGCGGCACCTCGCCGAGTCGGGCGCGAGGGCCGGCGCGGGCGATCATCTGGTGAGCGAGGCGTTCTACCTCAGCGATCCGGACGGACTCGGCATCGAGGTCTACGCCGATCGCCCACGTGATACGTGGCGCCGGCGCGGGCGCGAGCTGATGATGGCGACCGATCCGGTGGACGTGGAGGGACTCGTCCGCGCCGCGGGCGACACCCCGTGGACGGGAATGCCCGCGGGCACGGTGATCGGTCACGTCCATCTGCACGTCGGCGACATCGCGCAGGCCGCGGCCTTCTTCTCCGAGGCGCTCGGCTTCGACCGCACGGTGTGGAGCTATCCCGGCGCGCTCTTTCTCGGCGCGGGCGGATACCATCACCACCTCGGCACCAACATCTGGGCGGGCCCCGGCGCGCGCGTTCCCACCGACGAGGATGCGCGGCTGCTCGAGTGGACCATCGAGCTTCCGGACCCGGCGGCGATCGAGCGAGCGCAGCGCAGCCTCGCCGACGCCGGCCACGCGGTGGAGCAGGGGCGCGACGCGGTCACGACGCGCGACCCGTGGGGAACGCGCATCCGTCTCCGCCCGGCGGACGCGGCGACCGCGCGCTGAGCGACCGCGATGCCGTCGATCCACGCCGAGCGCCACCGCAGCCATCGCATCGGCTGGCTCCGCGCAGCGGTGCTCGGCGCGAACGACGGCATCGTCTCGACGGCGAGCCTGATCGTCGGCGTCGCGGCGGCCGAGGCGACGCGAAGCGGCGTGCTCGTGGCCGGCGTCGCGGGACTCGTCGCGGGGGCGATGTCGATGGCGGCGGGGGAATACGTCTCGGTCAGCTCGCAGTCCGACACCGAGAACGCGGACCTGACGCGCGAACGGCGCGAGCTCGCCGACACGCCTGAGCTGGAGCTCGACGAGCTGACGGAAATCTACGTGCGGCGCGGGCTCGACCCCGCGCTGGCGCGCCAGGTCGCGCGGCAGCTCACCGCGCACGACGCGTTAGGCGCGCACGCGCGTGACGAGCTCGGAATCTCCGAGACACTCGCCGCGCGGCCGGTGCAGGCCGCGCTCGCCTCGGCGGCGTCGTTCGCGGTGGGTGCCGCGCTCCCGCTCGCCGTCACGGCGCTCGCGCCGCTCGCGAGAATCATCGTGCTGGTCTCCGCCGCGTCGCTCGTCTTCCTCGCCCTGCTCGGCGCGGTCGCGGCGCGTACAGGCGGCGCGGGGGTGCTGCGCAGCACGGTCCGCGTGACGTTCTGGGGCGCGCTCGCGATGGCCCTCACCGCGCTGATCGGCCGGATGTTCGGCACCGTCGTTTGAGCGTCAGGCATTCGCGCGCCGCGGCGCTGCTCGCCGTCATCGCGCTGGCCGCGGCGCTCCTCGCGATGCGCGGCCGGGCCGGGGCACCGCCGCCGTCGCCGGACGGGGACTGGCCGGTGACCGGGGGCGACGCGGGGAACGGGCGCTGGTCGCCCCTCGCGCAGATCGATCGCGGAAACGTCGCGACCCTCCGCGTCGCGTGGACGTACCACACCGGCGACATGCCGGAAGGCCATTCCGAGATCCAGGCGACGCCGATCGCCGTCGACGGGGTGCTCTACACCACCACGCCGGCGCTCGCCGTCGTCGCGTTAGGCGCGGCGGACGGTACGCTGCGCTGGCGCTTCGATCCATTCCGCGGCCGCGCGCGCGAGTCGCACGTCAACCGCGGCGTATCCTACTGGGCGAACGGGACCGACCGGCGCATCTTCTTCACCGCCGGCTCGCGCCTGCTTGCGCTCGACGCCCGCACTGGAAAGCCGGTGCAAAGCTTCGGGACGAAGGGCTCGGTGGACCTGCGAGCCGGGCTCGATCGCGACGTGAGCCGGACGCAGGTGATCGCGACGAGCCCCGGCGTGGTCTTTCGGGACCTGCTCATCCAGGGGACGCGCGTCGGCGAGGGTGAGGGATCGGCGCCGGGATTCGTCCGCGCGTACGACGTGCGCACCGGGCGCATTCGCTGGACCTTCCGCACGATCCCGCGCCCCGGAGAGTTCGGCTCCGAGAGCTGGCCCGCCGGCGCGTGGCGAACCGCCGGCGGCGCGAACTCGTGGGCCGGCATGTCGGTCGATACCGCGCGCGGGATCGTGTACGTCCCGACGGGGTCGGCGACGCCTGACTTCTACGGCGGATCGCGCATCGGCGCGAACCTCTTCGCGAACACCCTGCTCGCGCTCGACGCGGCGACGGGCGCGCGACGCTGGCACTTCCAGACGGTACATCATGATCTCTGGGATCGCGATCTCCCCGCCGCGCCGAATCTGCTCACCGTCGAGCGCGACGGCCGGCGCGTCGACGCGGTCGCCCAGATCACGAAGAGCGGCTTCGTCTTCCTCTTCGACCGCGAGAGCGGCGCGCCGCTCTTTCCGGTCGAGGAGCGGCCGGTGCCGCCGTCGGATCTCGCCGGCGAGCAGGCCTGGCCGACGCAGCCGATTCCGCTGAAGCCCGCTCCCTTCGCGCGCCAGACGTTAGGCGAGGCGGACCTCGCCACACGCTCGCCCGAGTCGCATGCGGCGTTGCTCGCGCGCTTCCGGACGTTGCGCGGTGGAAACCTGTTCGCCCCGCCGAGCCGCGAAGGAACGATCGTCCTTCCCGGCTTCGACGGCGGCGGCGAGTGGGGCGGCGCGGCCATCGATCGCGAGAAGGGGATCATCTACGTGAACGGGAGCGACGTCCCCTGGATCGCGGCGATGCGCGAGAACCGGTCGGACAGCGTGTCGGCGGCGACTGCGAACGGCGCACACGCGTCGGGGGCGGCGGTGTATGCTGCGTCGTGCGTCTCGTGTCACCGTCCGGACCTGCGCGGCGACGGCGACCGCGTCCCTTCCATCGCCGGCATCGCGCAGCGCCGGACGGTCACGCAGCTCCGCCAGGTGATCGAGCAGGGACGCGGCTTCATGCCGTCCTTCGCCGGGCTCCCCGAGAGCGAGAAGCGCGCGGTGATCGCCTATCTGCGCGGACGCTCGGCCCCCCTCGCCGCGTCGGGCCGCACGCAAAGGCCGCGCGGGTCGCCGTACACCTTCGCCGGCTACGAGCGCTGGCGCGACTCGAGCGGCTACCCCGCGATCGCGCCTCCGTGGGGGACGCTCAGTGCGATCGACCTCAACACCGGCGACTATCTCTGGCGCATACCGTTAGGCGACCACCCCGAGCTGCACGCCGCGACGCCGACCGGCACCGAGCAGTACGGCGGTCCGATCGTCACCGCGGGCGGGCTGGTCTTCATCGCCGCGACGCGGGACGCGAAGCTCCGCGCCTTCGACAAGGCGACGGGCGCGCTCCTCTGGGAAACGACGCTCCCCGCGCCGGGCTACGCGACGCCGAGCACCTACATGGTGAACGGGAAGCAGTACGTCGTCATCGCGGCCGGCGGCGGGAAGCTCGGCAGCGCGTCGAGCGACGCGTACGTCGCGTTCGCCTTGCCATAAACGCATGTCCGACACGCGAGCATGGCGTGTCGGCGTCGCCCTCCCTATGATGGGTCGCTGTCTCGATCCCATCTCAGCGGAGGCTGGAAATGCGACTCACCACCTCAGCGGCGCTCGCGCTCACGCTCGTCGCCGCCGCGCCATCGCAGCAGGCCACCTCGCACTCCCATGCCGGACCTTCGGTCAAGTGGGGACCGGCGCCGGCGATCTTCCCGCCCGGCGCGCAGATGGCCGTGATGCAGGGTGATCCGGCTGGCAACGCGCTCTTCACCGTCAGGCTGCGCTTTCCCAACGGCTACAGGATCGCCCCGCACACCCATCCGACCGACGAGCACGTCACGGTGCTCAGCGGGCATTTCCGCGTCGGCATGGGATCGACCGTCGACAGCAAGGGGATGACCACGCTGAAGATGGGCGACTTCATCACCGCACCCGCGAACCAGCCGCACTATGCGGCCGCGCAGGGGATGACGGTCGTGCAGGTGCACGCGATGGGACCCTTCGCGATGACGTACGTCAATCCCGCGGACACGCCGCGCGCCGTCACGCCGAAGTGAACGATTCCGGCACGCCCGAGGGGGCGCGCCGGTGCATCGTCCGCTACTTCTTCTCGAGCGTCAGCCCCGTCACCGTCGCTTCGGTGTTGTGGGCGAAGCGGATCCCGTAGACGCCGTCCGTCGACGCGAGCTTCCCGTTGCCGACGAGATCGGACTTCCTGTACGTCGCGACGACGGTGCCGTTGATCGCGCAGCTCACCTCGTCGCCCTTCACCGACACCGCGATCTCCTGCGTCACCGGCGCGCCCGGGCCGGACGCCTTGTGCACCGCGGCGTTCGCCTCGCCGCGCCCACCGTTCATCTGGAACGGAGCCGGGCCGAACCCGCGCACGATGAAGTTCCCGTTCCCGTACGCCGCGCAGTACAGATAGCTCTGCTGGTCGGTGCCGAGCTTGTTGCCGGCGATCACGATGCCGTACGGATGCGGGTGATTGTTGAGGTTCATGTACTTCGGCTCCGTGAACGTCGCCCTGACGGTGTAGTCGCCGGTCGCGACGTTGGCGGGATTCCAGTACGTGGTCGCCGGTCCCGTCGTTACGTGGAAGCCGGTGCCTTCGGCGGCGAACTTCGCGTTCGCGATCGTCGCCCCGCGGCTCGCCTCACGCGCGTCGACGCTGCCCGTCCAGCCGGGCACCGAGACGCCGCCGTCGCCGATCGCGCGCGACGCCTCCTGGCTTCGAGCGGTGCTCGCGGTCGCGGTGAGCAGGACGAGCGTGGCGAGCGTGAATCCGGGGGGAAGGGTGCGGCGCATGATCGGACCTCGTGTTGAAGGGGTTCTCCTCCAAGGTTACGGCGCGTGCATCACCGGTGACAGGGCGAGCGCCCTTTGCGGTCGCCTGGCCGTCATATCCGCCAAGCATGTCGGGAATTTCTCGTATTCCACGCGCTGTGCGACGACGCATCGTGCGATGCTACGGTCGGGCGACACGCCGCGCGACCGCCCCTCACTCTCGCGGAGGAGGACACATGCCAACCACAACGACCGACCGGCTCGGCCTCGCGACCGCCCCCTCGGTGGTATCGCAGTACAAGCTCAGCGTTCCCATCCGGGCTCGATACGACAACTGGATCTCCGGCGAGTACGCGCCCCCCGTGCGCGGGCAGTACTTCTCCAATCCGAGCCCGATCACCGGGCAGCCGCTCTGCGAGGTCGCGCGCTCGACGCAGGAAGACGTCGATCGCGCCCTCGACGCCGCGCACGCGGCGGCGGTGAGCTGGAACCACACCACCCTGGCGTTCCGCGCGCAGATCCTCAATCGGGTGGCGGACCGGCTCGAGGCGAACCTCGAGACCCTCGCCGTCATCGAGACGGTGGACAACGGCAAGCCGATTCGCGAAACGCTCAACGCCGATCTCCCGCTGGCGATCGACCACTTCCGCTACTTCGCCGGCGTGCTGCGGGCCCAGGAGGGCGGGATCTCGGAGATCGACGGCGACACCATCGCCTACCACTTCCATGAGCCGTTAGGCGTCGTCGGCCAGATCATCCCGTGGAACTTCCCCCTGCTCATGGCCACCTGGAAGCTCGCGCCGGCCCTCGCCGCCGGGAACACGGTCGTGCTGAAGCCCGCCGAGCAGACGCCGGTGTCGATCATGGCCTTCATGGAGCTCACCGCCGACATCCTCCCGAGCGGCGTCGTCAACGTCGTGCAGGGATTCGGCGTCGAGGCGGGGAAGCCGCTCGCGTCGAGTCCGCGCATCGCGAAGATCGCCTTCACCGGCGAGACGACGACGGGGCGGCTCATCATGCAGTACGCGTCCGAGAACCTCATCCCGGTCACCCTCGAGCTGGGCGGCAAGTCGCCCAACATCTTCTTCCCCGACGTCATGCGCGAGGACGACGATTTCCTCGACAAGGCGCTCGAGGGATTCGTGATGTTCGCGCTGAATCAGGGGGAGGTCTGCACCTGTCCCTCACGGGCGCTCGTGCACGAGTCGATCTACGACCGCTTCATGGAGCGCGCCGTCGCCCGCACGAAGGCGATCGTCGAAGGGCATCCGCTCGACCGGAAGACGATGATCGGCGCACAGGCCTCGAACGACCAGCTCGAGAAGATCCTCAGCTACATCGACATCGGGAAGCAGGAAGGGGCCCGACTCCTCTGCGGCGGCGAGCGCCGCGTGCACGAGGGGGAGCTGAAGGACGGCTACTACGTCGCCCCGACGATCTTCGAGGGGAACAACAGGATGCGGATCTTCCAGGAGGAGATCTTCGGCCCGGTGCTCGCCGTGACGAGCTTCCGTGACCTCGACGACGCGCTCGAGATCGCGAACGACACGCTCTACGGGTTGGGCGCCGGTGTCTGGACACGCGACATGAACACGGCCTATCGCATGGGCCGCGGGATCCGCGCCGGCCGCGTCTGGACCAACTGCTATCACCTCTATCCGGCGCACGCGGCATTCGGCGGATACAAGCAGTCGGGGATCGGGCGCGAGAATCACAAGATGATGCTCGATCACTACCAGCAGACGAAGAACATGCTGGTGTCCTACGGGACGAAGGCGATGGGCTTCTTCTGATGCCGGTCGAACGGGTCGCCGCGACGCCGGCCGCGGAGGCGGTGCTGAGGAAGCTCGGCACCGCCCACGGCCCGCTCCTCTTTCATCAGTCGGGGGGCTGTTGCGACGGCAGCGCGCCGATGTGCTACCCGCGCGCCGAGTTCCGCATCGGCGCGCGCGACGTCTACCTCGGCAGCGTGGCCGGGGTGCCGTTCTACATCGGCGCGCAGCAGTTCGAGTACTGGCAGCACACGCATCTGACCATTGACGTCGTTCCCGGGCGGGGAAGCGGATTCTCGCTCGAGGCCCCCGAGGGAGTACGCTTCCTCACGCGCTCGCGTCTCTTCACGGACGACGAGTGGCATGCGCTGCAATCCGAGCAGCCTCCGGCGCGCGGACCGGAGGCCGCGGCGCTCGGCGACACAGGTGAGTCGCTTCAACGGGCGCTCGGCAACTGCTAAGGGCCTCAATAGGGTAACTGCAACTGCTTTTTGGTACGCCGAGGCGGTGAGATGGGGAGCACTACAGCTGCACACCGATCAAGGTACTCCTGGCCGTTCTCACTGTCTCACCGCCTCGGGCATTCCTCGGATGTGGTTGCAGTTACCCTATTAATGCCCCGCAACATGTGATGCCCGACTAGTCACGATCCCAACCCGTGCGCACGGCACTCAAACCGCGAGCCGTATCCGCGTCGATCCGCACTCATCCGCGCAGATCCGCGTGCGTCGTTGCCGAGTGCCGAGCGCCGACGGCCGAGCACTGTTGGTCGAGCCCTCACTCCATCGCCGCGAGCACGCGGTCCAGCGCGCGGTAGCTCTCGTTCATCCCGCTCTCCATTCCGGAGTGCATCATCCCGTCGCGGTCGGCGGTGGTCATGAACAGGGAGGTGCTGACGAACTTCGTCCGCCCGTCGCCGAGGTCCTCGAGCGTCGCCGTCTCGAGGACGACGTGTCCCGGCATCCCGTCCCACTCGAAGGTGCGGACGACGCGCTCGGGCGGCACGACCTCGGCGTAGCGTCCCTCGAAGCCGTGCGTCTGGCCGTGCGCGTGCTCGACGTACCGCCAGTGCCCGCCGCGCACCGGCTCGTGCTTCTCGATGACGAGCTTGTTCCCGCGCCCCCACCACTGCGCGATGAGCGCGGGATCGTTCATCGCCTTCCACACGCGCTCGCGCGGCGCGTTGAAGGTGCGCTCGACGCGGATCTCGCGGTCGGAGGGCGTGCTGAGGGTCGCGGCGTTGGGTGACATCGGGGTGGCGGTGGTGGTGGTCATGGGTGGTCTCCCCTGGTGCGCTCGAGAAACTCCCCGAGACGGTCGTATCGGGCCTCGAGCATGGATTGGTACTTCGTGATCCACTCCGTCTCGCGGTCGAGCCGGCGTGGACCGAGCCGGCAGTAGCGTACGCGGCCGACCTTCTCCGTGGTGACGAGCCCCGCGTCCTCGAGCACCCGCACGTGCTTCTTCATCCCAGTGAGGGTCATCTCGAACGCGCCGGCGAGATCGCTGATCGATGCGTCCTTCCGCGCGAGTCGGACGAGCACCTCGCGCCGGGTCGGGTCGGCCAGCGCCGCGAAGGAGGAATCGAGTGAGGTCGGAAACTGAACCATATGGTTCAGTATTACACCT
>DATAIN010000855.1:0-13738 GCA_036262635.1 Gemmatimonadaceae bacterium
AACGATCCGATCGACGCGCTCGCGCTCGAGCACTCGCACCCGCGCTGGCTGGTCGCGCGGTGGGTCGCGCGCTGGGGCGCCGACGAGACGAGGCGGCTGCTCGAGGCCAACAACACCGAGGCGCCGATCATCGTCCGGCCATGGCACGTGGTGCGCGAGCAGCTCGAGGCGACCCTCGAGTCGGCGGGGGTCCACGTCGCCGACGCGCCCCTCGTCGCGGACAGCATGACCATCGCGACCACCCAGATCGGGCTCACGGAGCTGGGAGCGTACAAGCAGGGGCTCTTCCACGTGCAGGACCCGGCATCGACGCTCGTCACGAAGTACGCCTGCTTCGCGAGCGGGGCAGTCGTCGCCGATCTCTGCGCGGCGCCGGGCGGAAAGGCGCTCGAGCTGTCGCGGACGGCGGCGCTGGTCGTCGCCTCGGACATCTCGCCGGCGCGGCTGGTGCGCGTCCGGCAGAACGTGCTGCGGCTCGAGGCGGCGAACGTCGCCCTCGCGGCCGGCGACGCGCGCTCCCCCGCGCTGCGCGAGGCGGACGGCGTGCTGATCGACGTCCCCTGCACCGGCACCGGGACCTTCCGCCGGCACCCCGACGCGCGCTGGCGGCTCAAGATCGCGGATCTGGCCGTGCTCGGCGCGCTGCAGCGGGCGATCCTCCGCGCCGCGGCGAGCGTCGTGCGTCCCGGCGGACTGCTCGTCTACAGCACCTGCTCGCTCGAGCCGGAGGAGAACGACGAGCAGATCGAGAGCTTCCTCGCCGATCATCCGGAGTGGTCGCTCGAGCCGCCGCCTAACGGCGTGGTGCCCGACGCCGTGCTCGACGCGGGGCGGCTCCGCGTGCTTCCGCAGCGTCACGCCACCGACGGGGCCTTCGCCGCGCGGCTGCGGCGGGCGCCCCGCTGACGGACCTCCCGCCGATCGCACGATGAGCTTCCGCACCTGGACGCGGCACGCGATGCCCTACGTCATCGCGGCCGCCCTCGGCTTCGCGTCCGCCTTCATCGTCGTCGCCGTCGCGGTCTTTCCCGGCGGCGGCTCGCGCGACGAAGTCACCGTGCCGAGCCTCACGGGAATGACCGTCGACGACGCGACGCGCCGGCTCTCGAAGCTCGGCCTTCGCATCGCGACGGGCGGCTCGCGGCCGAGCAGCGGCGCGCCGCCGGGCTCGATCATCGAACAGAGTCCCCTCGGCGGCACGCTCAGCCACGCCGGCGAGGCGGTCACCGTCACGACGAGCGCGGGACAGCGCACGCAGCCAGTGCCGGACACGAAGGGGATGACACGCCGCGACGCCGAGCGCGCGCTCGAGGACGGCGGATTCTCGGTGGGTTCGGTGACGCAGCAGTCGAGCGACGCGCCACGCGGCACCGTGCTGGCCAGCACGCCGGAGGGCGGGACCAGCGCGCCGGCGGGCCCCGTCGCGCTCGTGATCAGCAGCGGGCCGGTCTCGGTGACGCTGCCTAACGTCGTGGGCCGACCCTACGCCGACGCACGCTCCACCCTCGAGCAGCTCGGCCTCATCGTCTCGGGGACGGGACTCGACTCCGCCTCCACCGCGCCCGCCGGAACGGTCGTCGCCCAGAACCCCTCCGCCGGCCGCACCGTCCCCTCGGGCAGCACCATCGGCCTGCGGCTCTCGGCGGGAATCGGGATCGTGCAGCCGTGACGCCTGCTGGAGGCTGGAGGCTCGAGGCAGCCGGCAACAGCGGCACGGCAGACGCGGTTGGGTTGCGCCGTCGCTGACAGCCAACAGCTTTCAGCCCGGGCCAGCCCGCACCCGGCCGGCCGACTAACTTTCACGCCATGACCACCACCATCGCCCCCTCGCTGCTCAGCGCGGACTTCGCACGACTCGCCGAGGAGGTCGCTCGCTGCGAGGCGGGGGGCGCGGATTGGCTGCATGTCGACGTGATGGATGGGCGCTTCGTTCCGAATCTCACCTTCGGGGCGAAGGTGATCGAGACGGTGCGGCGGCTGACGAAGCTGCCGCTCGACGTGCACCTCATGGTCGTCGAGCCGGAACGGTACTTCGACGACTTCGCGCGCGCGGGCGCGACGACGCTCACCATCCACGCCGAGGCGGCGCCGCATCTCGAGCGGCAGCTCGCGCGCATCCGCGAGCTCGGATGCAAGGCGGGAGTCGCGCTCAACCCGGGCACTCCGCTGGCGATGGTGGAGGATGTCCTCGACGCGCTCGACCTGCTGCTGGTGATGTCGGTGAACCCGGGGTTCGGGGGACAGAAGTTCATCCCGCACTCGATCGACAAGATCGCCCGCGCGCGGCGCATGCTCGACGCGGCGCGGAGCGATGCGGCGCTCGAGGTGGACGGCGGGATCAACCGCGACACGATCGCGGCGGCGCGCAAGGCGGGCGCCGACACCTTCGTCGCGGGGAACGCGGTGTTCACCGCGCCCGATCTCGCGAAGGAGATCGCCGCGCTCCGGCAGCTCACCATGGAGCGCGCATGACGGTGCGCCAGCAGTGGGCCGTCGTCGGCGGCGTCGTCCTCCTCCTCGGGGGAGGACTGTTCGCGGCGACGCGTGCGATGCGCGACGAGCTCTTTCCGGTGAGCGTGGGCGGCAAGGCGCCGGACTTCAAGGCGTCGCCGCTGCTCGAGCCGGTGTATCCCGCGACTCCCACCGCGGAGTTCACGTCGAGCGAGGTGCCCGACGGCGCCGCGACGAAGACGCTGGCGAGCTATCGCGGCCAGGTCGTGCTGCTCAACATCTGGGCGACGTGGTGCGCGCCCTGCCGCGCCGAGATGCCGTCCATCGAGCGGCTACACCGCGAGTTCGGGCCGCGCGGATTGAAGATCGTCGCGGTGAGCGTGGACGACCCGGGACAGCAGAAGGCGGTGCGCGAGTTCGCGCGCGAGCTAAATCTCACCTTCGAGATCCTCCACGATCCGACGCACGACATCCAGCGCGTGTACCGGACGACGGGCGTTCCGGAGACCTTCGTGCTCGGCAAGGACGGCGTCATCCGCAAGAAGATCATCGGCGCAACCGACTGGAGCTCGACGGGGACGCGCGCCCTGGTCGCGCAGCTCCTCGCCGAGGACGCGGGCCGGTGAGTCCGACCCCGCGCAACGCGATGGGTCGCTCGCTGCGCGCCGCTTTCACCGAGCGTCTTCCCCTCAAGATCGCCGCGCTCTTCTTCGCGATCGTGCTCTGGCTCGTCGTGAGCGCGGAGGAGCCGACCGAGGAGGTCGTGAACGTGCGCTTCGCGCCGGCGCTCGACAGCGGAGTCGTCGTCGCCGGCGAGCTGCCCGCGGTGCGCGCGCTCGTGCTGGGAAGCGGTCGCGAGCTGCTGAAGCTGTACAGCGCGCAGCCGGTGATCGTGCGTCGCATCCCCGGCGCCGTGCGCGGCGACGTCCGCCTCGAGCTCGGCCCGGCCGATGTCGACCTGCCGGCGGGTGTCAACGCGGTGGTGCGCGACGTACGCCCGCGCTTCGTCACGCTGCACCTCGAGCGCGTGGCGCTGCTCCCTGCGGACGACAGCCCGGCGGACCCGGCGCCGCGATGACACGCGTCCTCGCCATCGAGACGTCGTGCGACGAGACCTCGGCCGCGGTGCTCGCCGGCCAGGGTGACGACACGCGCCTCGAGTCGCTGGTCATCCTCTCGCAGGACGTGCACCGCGTCTTCGGGGGCGTGGTGCCGGAGATCGCCTCGCGGGCGCACCTCACGGCGATCGTTCCCGTGGTCGAGCGCGCGTTAGGCGAGGCGTCGGTGGGGATGCGCGAGGTGGACGCGGTCGCGGTGACCAATGCGCCGGGGCTCGTCGGCGCGCTGCTCGTCGGCGTGAGCTTCGCGAAGTCGCTCGCCTTCGGCGCGGGAAAGCCGCTCGTCGGCGTGCACCACATGGAAGGGCACCTCTTCGCGACGGCGATCGAGCACGCGGACGCGGTGCCGCCCTTCACCGCGCTGCTCGTGAGCGGAGGGCACACCCTGCTGCTCGACGTCCCCGCGTGGGGAAGCTACCGCCTCCTCGGCGCGACGCGCGACGACGCGGCGGGCGAAGCGTTCGACAAGGTGGCGAAGCTGCTCGGCCTCCCCTATCCGGGCGGGCGGCACATCGAGAACCTCGCGAAGACCGTGAGGGGGGAGAACGCGCTCCGCTTCTCGCGGCCGATGACTCGCCGCGATCAGCAGCCTGGAGATCCGGACTACTTCGACGTCTCCTTCAGCGGCCTGAAGACGGCGGTGCTGCACGCGGTGCGCGAGCGGGCGCTGCCCCCTCGCCCCGAGAGCGGCGACGATCCGGACGCCGCGACGCGGGCCTCGATCGCCGCGGCGTTCCAGGACGCGCTGGTGGACACGCTCGCCGAGAAGACGTATCGTGCGGCACGCATGTATGACCGCTCGCGCGTCGTGCTCGGCGGCGGCGTCGCCTGCAACCGCACCCTCGTCGCGCGGGTCGAGGAGCGCGTGCGGCCACTCGGCGCGGCAGTGTACGCGCCGAGCGTGCGCCTCGCGACCGACAACGCGGCGATGATCGCCCGCGCCGGATTGTTCCGCTTCGAGCGTGGCGAGCGCGCGCCGCTCGACCTCAATGCCTACGCCTCACAGCCCATTCCCGGGATGATCGCCGCATGATGCTCGCCTCGCCCACCGTGGTACAGCCGTTCAGCTACCCGCTCGGCCCACTCGAGATCACCGGCTTCGGGCTGGCGATGTTCCTCTCCTTCGTCGTCGCGCAGCACGTCGCGCAGGTGGAGACGGCGCGCCGCGGCTACGACCCGGTGCCGGTGGGTGACCTCATCTTCGCCGCGGTGATCGGCGGGCTGCTGGGCGCGAAGCTGTACTACGTCGTGCTCACCGGCGACATCCACACGCTGTTCGAGCGCGCGGGGTTCGTGTTCTGGGGCGGGTTGATCGGCGGGACGATCGCGGTGCTCGCGATGGCGAAGTGGAAGGGGATGAGCATCCCGCGCGTCGCCGACGTCGGCGGACCGGCGGTGATGGCGGCGTACGCGGTGGGGCGCACGGGGTGCTGGGCGGTGGGCGACGACTACGGTCGGCCGTGGGACGGATTCCTCTCGGTCGCCTTTCCCAACGGCGCGCCGCCGAGCACGGTGGGGATCATGTCGCGGCTGTTCCACGTGAAGTTCCCGGCGACGATGGCCCCGGACATGGTCGTCGGTGTGCATCCGACGCAGCTGTACGAGGTGACGATGGCGACGCTGCTCTTCATCGTCCTCTGGCGGCTGCGCGACCACCGGCACGCGGAGGGCTGGCTGTTCGGCGTCTACTGCGTCTTCGCGGGCATCGAGCGATTCATCGTCGAGTTCTTCCGCGCGAAGGACGACCGCTTCTTCGGTGCGATCACGACCGCGCAGATCCTCGCGATCGCGTTCGTGATCATGGGGGCGATCATCATGGCGAGACGCTGGACGCCGCGCGCGGGCGCGCCGGGGATCTACGCGCCGGGCGTCGGCACGCCGTCGGACGCGAGGCCCGCGGCTGCACGTGGCTGAGGGGCGCGCGATCAAGGGGGGCGGCGCCCCGCCCGTCCGCCGCGAGAACTCGATCATCGAGCCGGGAGACGCGGGACGCGGCGAGCTGCAGCTCCTCGAGGAGCGCGTGCAGTGGGAGAACGATGCCGCGCGCCTCTTGCTCGCCGAAGTGCGGTTGCCCGGGCGTGAGGGAAAGACGAAGGAGCAGTTCCGCCTCGCCCCGGCCGCGCAGCACGACGACGGGATCGTCGTGGTCCCGATCGACGAGCAGGATCGGATCATCCTCGTCCGCCAGTTCCGCCACCCGATCCGGATGTGGGTGCGCGAGCTGCCGCGCGGCGCGCGGGACAGGGGAGAGTCGCCGGAAGAGGGCGCCCGCCGCGAGCTGCGCGAGGAGATCGGCTACGAGCTGGTCGAGTCCTGGCCGTTAGGCAGGATGGCCGCCGACTCGGGGCAGCTCCGCACCGTCCCCTGGCTCCTCGTCGCCCGCGTCCGCCCGGGCGCCGCCACCGATCCGGACGACAGCGAGTCGATCGACGCGACCTGGGCCTACACCTTCAGCGACCTCGCCCGCGCCTGCGCGAGCGGCGACATCCTCGACTCGTTCACGCTCTCCGCGGTGACGCGGTTGCTGCCGCACTTCGATGGCGACCGGTTCGAGTACCGGGCGGGGGTGGTGCGGTAGGTACGGCGGTCGGCAAAGACGCACGCGGATTTGCGCGGATCCTCCGCGGATCGACGCGGATACTGCTGCTGATTGTTGTTGGGGGCGCGCGGGGTGAGATGGTCTCGCCTGGCGGGCCCCAAATCACTTCAAGGCCCTACCTTGTTTTGCCGAGCAACAGCGAGAGATCCGCGTCGATCCGCGCTCATCCGCGTCGATCCGCGTGCGTCGTTCGCGGAGCACCGAACACCGAGCCTACATCGGCCGCTTCCTCTTCAGCGAGAGGAGCGTGGGTACTCGCCATTCTCTCGACACCACCGAGCCGCCGCGCAGAACCTGCGGGTCTTCCACCGTCACGAAGGCGTCCGGGTCGAAGCGTTCGACGATGGCGAGGGCTTCGTTGACGTGCGCGCGCTGGACGACCGACTCCACGATCTCGACGTTCCCGTCGCGGCCGAAGCCGGAGAACTCGGTGGCGCCGTAGCCGCGCTCGCGGAGCGCTTCGGCGATCTCCACGCCGCCGTGCTTCGAGACGATGCGGAGCTGCGTGAGGCCGAAGGCCACGGCGCGGTCGATCGTGATGCCGACCACGTTGCCCGTCGCGAAGCCGGCGGCATAGCCGAGGACGTGCCAGATGCTGTCGAGATGCTTCATCGCGTTGCCGACGGCAATGATCCAGACCAGCGCCATCGCGAAGCCGAGCAGCGCCGCCATCCCGCGCTTGCCGCGGACGAGGAAGATCACCCGCATCGTGTCGAGCGAGACGTCGACGATGCGGAGCGAGAAGATCAGCAGCGGTCCCCAGAGCGGGTCGCCGAACAGCGCGAAGAATTGCTGGCTCATCGTGACTCGTCGCCGGGCGCGAGAACCGCGCCACGACGACGGCCGCGCTCGTCGATCGAGTCCTCGAGCGCTGCGAGCCGCGCCTGCAGCCGGGCGTTCTGCTCGGAGAGCTCGGTCACGCGCGCGACGAGATCGCCGCTCGCCGGCGCGGTGCCGGGAGGCATCGTCGGGAGCGCGACGGAGCGCGAGGGCCAGAAGGTCTTCACCAGCGCGAAGATGAACGCGGCGACGAGCAGCAGCTGCGCGAGCATCGTCTCGAGCGTCGGGTAGATGCCCATCGCCTGCACCGTCGGGAAGCCGGGCAGTCGCGTCACCGACATCGCGTTCCCTTCCTGCAGCTCCTTGATTCCCTTCCCCGCGAAGACGAACGCCATGTAGTAGAGCAGCGCGCTCGTGACCGTGAAGAAGGGACGCAGCGGGATCTTCACGCCGAAGCGGTAGAACAGGGTGAAGATCACCGTGAGCGCGGCGAAGCCGACGATGATGCCGAGTCCGAGCGGAAGGGCGACGGCGCCGCCCTCGCGGAAGAGCGCCTGGTAGAAGAGCGCCGTCTCGGCGCCCTCGCGATAGACCGCGAGGAAGGCGACGAGCGCGAGCGCCTTGCCGCCGCCGTGCTGCAGCGCGTTCGTCACCTTCTCGCGGATGAACTGCTGCCACTTCGCCGCCTCGACCTTCGAGATCAGCCAGTAGCTCACCGAGAAGAGCACCGCGACCGCGACGAGCATCGTTCCGCCTTCTATGATCTCGCGGCTCGCCGGCACCGCCGAGAGCGCGGTGCTCAGCACCACCGCGGTCACCGCGCTGGCGAGGAGCGCGAGCGCGCCCCCGACCCAGAGGGAGCGCAGCCGCTCGCGGTGGCCGGTCTTGATGAGGAACGCGGCGACGGCGCCGATGACGAGGATCGCCTCGAAGCCCTCGCGGAGGATGATGAGGAAGCTCTCGAGGAAGGCCCCCCATCCGCTCGCCGCGGGCCTGGTCAGCTCGACGACGCTGGGCAACCCGAGCTCGATCGCGTCGCGCGCCCGCGTCGCGGCCTGCATGTCGCTCGCACGCACCGCCGCCTTGAACTCGGCGAAGTGCTGCTCCATCCCGGCGATGAGCCCGGGATTCTTCGCGCGCGTCGTCGTCTCGAGCGGCTCGAAGGCGATGTACGCGTCGAACGCCTTGTCGCCCGCGTCGCTCGTGCGCCCGTCGCGCGCCGCATTGAGCGCCTGATCGATGAGCGCCATCACCGTGCGCGGCGCGTCGGCGACGCCGCCGGTCGCCGACGACTGCGCGACCGCGTTCCCGTTGCGCAGCGGAAGCGTGCGGACGTAGGCAACGATCGCGCGCGTGTCCTCGGCGGTGAGATCGCGCGAGGGCGGCATCGCGGTGCCGGGAATCCCGTTGCGGATCACCGCCGCGATCTGCTCGTCGCTCCGCTCCGCCTGCCAGCCGAGCGTCGCGATCTCGGGGGGGAGACGGGTGAGGACGCGCGCGTAGGACGCGGGCGCGGTGCCGGTGCCGTGGCAGGAGGCGCAGCGCTGGAGGTAGAGTCCCTCACCCTGCAGCGTCTGCCGATCGTGCGAACGCAGCGAAGTGACGTAGGCGACGACGTCCCACCGCTGCTCGGGGGTAAGCACGCCGGCGAAGGCGGCCATCGGCGTGCCGTGCACCCCGACGCTGACGATGCGGTACATCGTCCCGGGACTGGCCGCGCCACCGATCGAGTCGGCGGCGAGCGCGGGGGGCGCGGGGGTCATCGTGCGGGCGGCGGCGCCGTCGCCCATGCCCGACGCGCCGTGACAGGAGGCGCAGCTCCTGTCGTAGATCGCCTTGCCGCCGGCGATGTCGAGGGGGCGCTTCGGCATCTCGAGCGCGCCCTCCTCGCCGAGCGCGCCGGCGAAGCGCTTGTGCAGCTCGAACACCTCGGAGGGCGGGCGCTTCGCGGCGATGGCGAGGCTGATGCTGTCGAGCACCAGGCGCGCCGTCGCCATCCGGTCGCCCGAGAGCCGCTCCGCGACCTGCTTCGCGTCGAGCAGGAAGTCACTCGCTTCCTGAAGCTCCATGCTCGAGACGAGCCGGCCCTGCTCGTCCACCGCCTTTCCGTATTCCTCGACGGCGACGCCGACGATGCTCGCGAGGCGGCGCGCGGGATGCTCCTGCGCGGGCGAGGCGCGCGGCGCGAACAGCGCGGCGACGAGGAGCGTGATCGGCACCCAGTGGCGCGCGATCGCGCTGGGGCGGAGGAAATCGAGGGCGGTAGACGGGCTCGTTCGCATCCCGACGAAAGCTATCGGCATTGCGCGGGAGCGGGAAGTGTCAGGCGTACCGGTCAGGGTGGCGTCGCTGGAGACCGCGGGCCATGTTCGCGCCATGGGGTTGAGACTCGACGCGGGGCCGTGCGTACTGCGCCCTTTCCGGCCGGGGGACGAGGACTCCGTGGCGCGCAACGCGAACGACAGGCGCATCGCGATGCAGCTTCGCGACCGCTTCCCGCACCCGTATACGCTCGACGACGCGATCGAGTGGGTCTCGCACGCATCGGTGCTCGATCCGGTCACCACCTTCGCGATCACGCTCCCCGAGAACGACGACGAGACCATCGGCGGGATCGGGCTGCTTCCCGGACAGGACATCGAGCGGGTGAGCGCGGAGGTCGGCTACTGGCTGGGGGTGCGCCACTGGAACCGCGGGGTGACGACCGCCGCGCTGCGCGCGATCACGGCGTATGGCTTCGAGGTGCTCGGCCTCGAGCGGATCTTCGCGCTGCCCTTCGCGACCAACGCCGGCTCGGCGCGCGTGCTCGAGAAGGCCGGATACGTGCGCGACGCGACGCTCCGGCGGAGCGCGATCAAGGACGGCGTGGTGATGGATCAGGCGCTGTACGCGGCGTTGAGGGGGGAGTGGAAGGGCTGAGGGGGTTGCCGGGTGCCGGGTGCCGGGTGCCGGGTGCCGGTCGGCAGTAACGGCGTTGCGGTTGCGCAGTAACTTCCCACTGGAAACTGGAAACTGGAAACTGGAAACCGGCAACCGCTACCCGCCACCCCACGCATGAAGCTCATCGCCCTCGCCCTCGTCCTCTCCTCCTGCACGCTGAACCGCCCCTCGACCGGGGATCCGGGACGCACCGCGCCGGCGATGTCCACGGTGACCGCGACGCCGCGGGACACGCTCTTCGCGCGCGCCTTCGCGGCGATGCGCCAGCGCGGCTACACCGAGATCAGCCCCGATGCGCCGGCGGCGCAGGTGCGCGGGAAGAGTTCGCGCGGGACCTCGGTGACCGTCGCCTTCGCGGCGGCGGCTGGTGATTCGACGCGCGTGACGGTGTCCGCGGCCGGGGACCGCCGCAGCATCGGGATCGACGCGGAAGCGCTCTCCACGGTGATGACGCTGATGGCGGACGTGACGCGCCCGCCCGGCGCGACGGCGAGCGATTCGACGGCGCGGGCAGACAGCACGACACCAGGGCCCGCGACCACTTCCAACGCGAAGGCGCCGCTCGCCGAGCGTTCGGCCACGATCCTCCCGGGTCAGCCGCAGCCCGCGTATCCCGCGTCGCTGCGCGGTTCCGGGGTGAAGGGGCGCGTCGTCGTGCAGTTCGTCGTCGACGCGACGGGCGCGCCGGAGCTCGGCACCTTCAAGGTCGTCGAGTCGCCACACCCCGATCTGACCCTGGCAGTGCGCGAGATCGTGCCGATGCTGCGCTTCGCACCGGCGCGGATCGGCGAGAAGCCGGTGCGGCAGCTGGTCGTCATGCCCTTCACCTTCGACCCCCGTTAGGCACGTACGCCGGCGGCACGCCCACGGCATCAGCGTCGGGGACGAGCGGCAGGCCTTCAACGACGAGGCGATGTTCATGGCCCAGGTCACCGATTTGCTGCTCGGGCGGCGATGAAGACGCTCTGGGAGGAGAACACGCGGCAGACGTTGCTCGCCCGCGCGCGCCGCCTCACTCCGGAGAGCAGGGCGCGGTGGGGACGCTTCACCGTCGAGCGAATGGTCTCGCATCTCGTGGACGCGATGCGGATGGGGCTCGGTGAGATCCCGGTGAAGCCGAAGAAGCTCCCGATCCGCCACTGGCCATTGAACGTCCTCTTCATCCATCTCGTCGGGATGCCAAGGAACGCACCGACCGCGCGCGAGATCGTGTCGCGTCCGCCGCGGCCGATGGAGGACGAGCTGCGTGACCTCGAGATGCTCCTCGATCGATTCGCGAGCATGCGTGCGAGGCGCGACTGGCCGGTCCACCCCGCGCTGGGCAGGCTCTCGTCGCGGACGTGGGGGGTCCTCGGCTACAAGCACATCGACCATCACCTGAGGCAGTTCGGCGTGTGACGGCGCTGATCGTCATGCTGCTGCAGTTCCTGATCATGGTCGGCGCCACGGCGCAGGCGCCGATCAGGGAGTACGCGGTCGGCTCGGAGGAAGAGATCTTCGACGTCGTCGAAGGCGTGTGGGGGTGGCCTAACGCGGAGAGCGGTTGCGCGAAGAATCCGCACACGATCCGCTTCAGCGCGGACCGCCGGCAGATGCTCATCGGCAACGCGCTCCCCGATTCGGCCGGCCGCTATCGCATCGCCTACTACGACATCCAGTGGGTGTCGCCGAGCCGGATCCGCGGGCGGATCGTGGACGAGACGCGGAAGACCGTGCAGGGTGTGCCGGTGGTCTGGGAGCTCGTGCTCGAGTCGCGCGACCGCTACCGCTGGCACCGCACCGACTGGCAGCGCACCGGGTTCACGCAGGCGATCACCCGCTGCGCGCCGCGCATGGCGAACGCGAAGGTGAGCGGCGCGGTGGTGAACGCCGCGGGCGGGAGCGCGCGGATCATGCGCGCCTTCGCGGCGGGTGATTCGGCGCGGGCCGCGGCGGTGGAGCGGGCGCGGGCGCGCGTCGACGAGCTCGTGGAGGCGATCGACGATTCGGCCGATGGCCGGCAGATCTCGGTGCTCGCGCCGATCGCGGACGGGGAGCGCATCGAGTTCGAGTGGATCTCGAAGGTGAGCTACGACGGCTGGCGGCTGCATGGCACCCTCGCCGCCGAGCCGGCGAAGGTGAAGGTCTTCCATCGCGGCGACGAAGTCGTGGTCCCGCTGTTCGACGTCGCGGACTGGGTCGTCGCGGGCAGCGGGCGCTCCTGCGGGGGGTTCACGCAGCGCCCGGCCACGGCGGACACCACCCTCTGCGCGACGCTGCGATGAGCGTGTACCTGCCGATGGCGAGGCGACTGGCGGTCGCCGCGATGGCCGCCGCGCCGCTGGCGGTCGCCGCCCAGTCCAGCGGAGTGCGCACCTGGTGCAACCCGGTGGACGTCGACTACCGCTACAACTTCGAGCAGATCAACACCGGCCCGTCGTATCGCAGCGGCGCGGATCCCGTGATCGTGACGCAGCGCGGGCAGTACTACCTCTTCGCGACGATCGCCGCCGGCTACTGGCGCTCCCCCGATCTGGTGCACTGGACGCACGTGACGCCGAGTCGCTGGCCGTTCGAGGACATCGTGGCGCCGGCGGCGCTCTCGGTGCGCGATACGATCTATCTGCTGCCGGCGCGGATGGAACCGCACCCCGTGCTCTTCACGACGACGCCGGCGAGGGGGCGGCTCGACTGGTACAACCGGATGATGCCGCGCCTGCCTAACGTCGCGTCGCGCGGCGACCGCGCCGACATCCCGGCGGACTCCGTCCCCCCCGGCCCCTGGGACCCGGCGTTCTTCCACGATCCGGACACCGAGCGCTGGTACCTCTACTGGGGGTCGTCGAACACCTACCCGCTCTACGGGATTGAGCTCGACAAGAATCGTCGCTTCACCTACATCGGCACGCCGAAGGAGATGCTGCGCCTGCATCCCGAGCAGCACGGGTGGGAGCGCTTCGGCCAGGACCATCGCGAGCCGCGCACGCCCTTCGTCGAGGGCGCGTGGATGACGAAGCACGCGGGGAAGTACTACCTGCAGTACGGCGCGCCGGGGACGGAGTACAACGTCTACGCGAACGCGACCTACGTCGGCGACTCGCCCCTCGGCCCGTTCACGTACGCGCCGTACAATCCGGTCGCCTACAAGCCCGGCGGCTTCATGGTCGGCGCGGGGCACGGGAACACCTTCCAGGACCTGCACGGCAACTGGTGGAACACCGGCACCGCGTGGGTCGCGGTGAACTGGAACTTCGAGCGCCGCGTCGTGATGCATCCGGCCGGGTTCGACGCCGATGGCGACATGTACGCCGACACGCGCTTCGGCGACTTTCCGCATCGCGCGCCGACCAATCGGTGGCTGTCCAGCGACGAGCTGTTCACCGGCTGGATGCTGCTCTCCTACAGGAAACCCGCGACCGCGTCGGCGGCGCTCGACAGCTTTCCGGCGCGCAACGTCACCGACGAGAACCCGCGCACCTTCTGGGTCGCGCGCGCCAACCGGCCGGGGGAGACGGTGACGGTGGACCTCGAGCGCGAGTACACCGTACGCGCGGTGCAGGTGAACTTCACCGACTACAGGTCCAACCTCTACGGCACCGACTCCATCTACCCCACGCGCTTCCGCGTCCTCGGCTCGCGCGACAGGAAGACGTGGACGACGATCGCCGACCTGTCGAAGGAGGCGCGCGACAGGCCTAACGCGTACATCGAGCTGCCCGCGGCGAAGCGGGTGCGGTACGTCCGCTACATCCATGGCCGCGCCTCGGCCCCGAACCTCGCGATCAGCGACATCCGGGTATTCGGGAATGGGAGTGGGAATGAGAGGCCAGTGGCGACACCCGACAGCGTGACGGTCAGGCGGGACAGCGAC
>DATAIN010000856.1:0-3953 GCA_036262635.1 Gemmatimonadaceae bacterium
CGCATGCACGAGCGCGTCGCGCAGGCGCTCGAGCGCCGCACCCCCGACGCCGCGGCGGAGATCGCGACGCACTACGATCGCGGCGGAAACGCGGAGAAGGCGTATCACTACGCCATCCTCGCCGCCGACCGCGCGAAGAACGTGTACGCGCACACCGAGGGGACCGACTTCCTTCGCATCGCCGAGCGCAACGCGGCGGGACCCGCGCAGCTCGCGGAGGTTCGCGTACGCCTCGCCCAGATCGCGGAGCTCGTCGGCCAGTACGCCGAGGCGCAGGAGCACTGCGATCTCGCGATCGACTGGTTCGACGGGCAAGGGGATCGCAAGCGCTCGCTCTCGCTGCGCGTCATGCGCGAGCGGCTGCGCGGCTTCCTCGGCCAGCCCGCGGGCAAGTCGCTCGAGGCGGCGGTCGCGCTGGAGCGCGAGGCGGCGACGCTGAATCTCGACACGGTCCGCGTCGATCTGCTGCGCATGATCTCGCTCGCGCACTGGCGTCTGGGGGACGCCCAGGCCGCCGAGCGTGTCGCCTGGGACTGCGTGCACCTCGCCGAAAAGGTGGGCGACCACGCGCTGCTCGGCGAGTCGCTGATGCGGCTCGGCAGCGCATTGCAGCAGGATCAGCCGACGCAGTCGCTCGAGATCCAGAAGCGCGCGCTCGCGATGTGGGAGGCGCTCGGCGACCGGCGCGGGCAGGCGCGCTGCCACAATACCATCGGCGTCGCGTACATCGCGCTCGGCGACTGGGAGCACGCGAAGTCGCATCTGACGACCGCGATCACCCTCGGCCGGACCGCCGGCACCCCGGACCTGTGGGGGCTGGCCGCGCTGAACCTCGGCGTCATCTACCTGAAGGCCGGCGAGTTCGACCGGGCGCGCGAGCTGTTCGGCGAGGCGCTGGCGCTATTCGCTGCCGCGAAGCACAGTGAACGGCAGCTCTACGCGCTCTATAATCTTGCGCATCTCGATCACGATCGTCACGAGTATAACTCCGCCGCGGAGTTGTACGACGTCACGACGTCGCTCGCGCAGCGGATCGGGCAGTCGGAGGTCGAGATCGGTGCGACCGCGGGGCTCGGGCTTTCACTGCTCGCGCAGGGGAAGGCGAATCTCGCGCGGGAGAAGCTGGAAGTCGCCTGGGACCGGATGCGCTCGCGGAAGGACTGGTTCCAGGGGCGCGAGCTGGTCGAAGCGCTGCAGGTGAACGTGATGGTGAGCGAGGGGCAGGGCGGGGACGCGCTCAGTCGGTTCGAGCACGCGCTCGCGATGGCCGACTCGACCGATGTATACGTAGGGGCATGGCTGACTGCGGCCTGCGCCGAAGCGTTGTACGATATCGATTCCAACCGGATGCGGCAGCTCGTGGAGACGTATCTGGAGCGGCTGAAGGGCCGAGGGTACAGCGAGACGAAGCGCAGGCTCGAGGAATTGCTGGTTCGGACATAACGACCTGGTGACCGGACAGAATGACCAGAAGGACACATGGTCCGGGGGTTGGAGGAGGCAGGTAGAGTCTGCTTTAAGCTGTTGATCTGTATGGAGTTGGATGGACAGGACGGCAGGCAGCTTCTGCTGGTACGGGCCCTGCCTTAGAAGCGGGCGTCAGAGCACGACTTCCCTTTCAGGATGCTTATATGTTTCGCTCGATTCGTTCACTCACGAAGCTGACCCTGATCTCCGCGGTGGCGCTGCTTGCAGCGTGCTCCGCGGCTGACCAGATGGCGGCGCCGAGGGAGAGCCGGGTCCGGATGCCTGTGGGCGCGCCCTCGCTCGATGTGATCGTGAATTCCGTCGCGCCGGACTCGATGTCGGCCGACTTCACCGTCACGCCGACGGGCGGCACCTTCGCGCTCGGGAAGCACGCGGTCTCCTTCCCGGCCAACTCGATCTGCGATCCCGCGACCTCGGGGTACGGCCCCGAATTCTGGGACGCGCCCTGCCAGCCGCTCGACCACGCGATCGACTTCCACGCGGAGATCCGCGCGGGCGCCGACGGCAGCACGTGGATCGACTTCACGCCGGCGGTGCGCTTCGTCCCCAGTGCGGATCCGAACCAGACCGTCTGGCTGCTGATGAAGGCGAACGCCGACATCACGGAGAGCAACTACCAGGCGTTCGGGCTGAAGTGGATGCCGACGGGCGCTCCGGATCTCATCGTCGACGAGTCGCTCACGGATTCGACGCTCAAGACGTACGTCGATCTCCAGCGCGACGTGATGTTCCGCCGCGTGAAGCACTTCAGCGGCTACATCAACACGGGCGCGGTCGTCGAGGCGGACGTGATGCCCACCCTCGTCGACATCGTCTGGTGAGCCGATGACCACACACATCTTTGGGGACATCCCCCGGGTTGCGGCGTCGCGCTGAGCGCGGCGAAGACATCTGAAAGCGCAGCACTGAAAGGGAACAGAGCGGGCGTGCCGAGTGGCACGCCCGCTCTGCATTTCGTCGTGCGCGCGCTCCGGACCGTCAGGCGCGCAGCGTGTAGCCCACGCCGCGGACCGTGTGGAGGAGCGGGGGAAGTCCCTCCGTATCGATCTTCTTCCGCAGGTAGTTGATGTAGACGTCCACGACGTTGGTGGAGGGCTCGGTCTCGTGGCGATCCTGACGCCAGACGTGCTCGGTGATCTGGTCACGCGTGAGCTCGCGTCCCGCGTTCTTCATCAGGTACTCGAGCAGCGCGTACTCCCGCTGGGTGAGGGCGATGTCGCGTTTGCCGCGACGGACCTGGCGGGCGAGGGGATCGAGCGAGAGATCGCCGACGCGGATGATCGCGTCGTCGGCCCGGAGCGAGGAGCGGCGCAGCAGGGCCTTGACCCGCGCGAGCAGCTCTTCGGTGTCGAAGGGCTTCGCGAGGTAGTCGTCGGCGCCGGCATCGAGCCCGGTGACCTTGTCGGAGACGGTGTCGCGCGCGGTGAGCATCAATACCGGGGCGCAGAAGCCCCGCCGGCGCAGCTCGGCGGCGACGTCGAGCCCGGACCGCTTCGGCAGCCCGATGTCGAGGATGACGAGCGCGGGATCGAGATCGAGCGCGGACGCGATGGCCGACTCGCCATCGTACGCCTTGCGCACGGCGAAGCCATGCGTGGTGAGCATGCGCTCGATCAGCGCGAGAACGTCGCGGTTATCCTCGACGATGAGGATGGTCGTCGGCGATTCGGACGCGGCCATGGCGAACAAGCTAGCCAGCGTGCACCTAACGGCAAGTCGCCGCCCCTTGAGAGCGGCGATTGTGAGAGTTTCTTTATGATCGTGGCCAGCGATGCGACGATGGGACTGATGTTCCGCCGAGGGATGCGCGGGGGCGCGATCGCGGCGGCCGCGGTGGCGGGGGCGCTGCTCGGATTCGGTCTCCGCGACGGGATGGCGGCCCGTCCCTTCAATGCGATGGCGGCGCTCGTCCTCGGCAATCGCGCGCGCGGCGTGTGGGTGTTCGATGCGGCGGTGAGCCTCACCGGGATCGTGGTGCTGCTGCTCGCCTGTCTCGCCGGGGGCGCCCTTCTCGCACTCGTCATCGGCGCGTTCTTCCCGTCGTCGCGCGGGACGAAAGCACGACTGCCCGCGTTCGCCGTGGCGCTCGTCACAGGCGCGCTCACACTCGCGCTGGTGGTCACGCGCGCGCCCGATCTCGTCGGTCCGTCTCCGCTCGGTGCGCTATCGATCAGTCAGGGCGCGGTGCTCGCGCTACTCGCAGCGGTGGGATTCGCATCGGGCATGGGCCTTGCTCGATAGGGGTGCAGCGGTGATGAAGACATTCATCATCGCGGGCGCGAATCACGAAGACGGCGACGCGAATCGGGAACTTCGGTTCGAGGCGCGGGTTCGAGACAACGTACCCTGAACGACTCCCATACGCTTCTCGTGGTGGGGAGCAGACGCGCGTTGCAGAACGCGTGAACCGGAGGGGAGATGCAAGTTGCAGGGGGAGAGCGGGCACCGCTCAAGGAGGGAGGGAT
>DATAIN010000857.1:0-2875 GCA_036262635.1 Gemmatimonadaceae bacterium
CGGCGGAGGTGGCGGCCGCCGCAGCGGCGGCAAGGACCGCGGCAACGCCGGTCCACTCGTCGCGGTCCTCCTCGTGGTCTGGCTGATCAGCTGGCTGCTCGCGCCGCTCGTCACCCGGCTGCTCGCGACGGCGGTGAGTCGCGGCCGCGAGTATCTCGCCGACTCGATGAGCGCGCAGTTCACGCGCAATCCGATGGCGCTCGCGACGGCGCTGGAGAAGATCGGCGCCGCGCACGCGCCCACTCACTCGGTGAAGCAGTCCTTCGCCCACCTCTGCATCGCCGACCCGCTCGGCCGCGCCGTGAACTCGCGGGAGGGCAGGCTCGCCGATATCTTCGCGACGCATCCGCCGATGCCTCTGCGCGTCGCCCGCCTCAAGGCGATGGGCTACCAGGCGCTGAAGCAGAGCGGCAGCTACGTACCGCCCGGCATCCCAGCCTGATCCCCGTCATGCGCGCAGCCGTACTCGCGCTGGCGCTCGCGCTCGGCGCGAGCGCCAGTCCGCTTCACGCCCAGTTCCTCTGGCGCCCCGACGCCGAGTGGCGGACGATCGAGACCGAGCACTTCGTCGTTCACTACCCGCGCGAGTTCGAGGAGTGGACGCGCGCCATGGCCGAGCGGCTCGAGGGCGTGCGCGCCGCGGTCGGAGGTGAGGTCGGCAGCGTCCCGCGGGAGCGCGTCGCGGTGCTCGTCACCGATCCGATGAATGAATCGAACGGTTCGGCGTGGCCCTTCATGGAAGCACCCGCCATCATCGTCTGGCCGACGCCGCCCGATCCGCGCTCCGGCATCGGCAACGCGCGCAGCTGGGGCGAGATCCTCGCCGTGCACGAGTTCGCGCACGTCGCCCACCTCACGCGTCCGACGCGCAATCCGCGCGAGGCGTTCCTGATGCGCTTCTCGCCGCTCGGCTTCGGGCCGGTGCTGCGCAAGAGCCCGCGCTGGGTGATCGAGGGATACGCGACGTATGTCGAGGGACGCCTCACCGGCACCGGCCGTCCGCACGGCGTCTGGCGTCCGGCAGTGCTCCGGCAATGGGCGCTCGAGGGGCGGCTACCGACATACGGGCAGCTGAGCGGATGGGAGGAGTTCCGCGGCGGCAGCTTCGCATACCTCGGCGGCTCCGCGTTTCTCGAGTGGCTCGCTGCGCGCCGCGGTGATTCGACGATCGTGCACCTGTGGCGGCGGATGAGCGCACGCCGCAACCGGAGCTTCGACGCCGCCTTCGCCGGCGTCTACGGCGATGTACCACGCTCGCTGTACGGCCGCTTCACCGCCGAGCTCACCGGACAGGCGCTCGAGATCGAGCGCGAGCTGAAGAAGGCGGGGCTCGTCGAAGGCACGCTCGTGCAACGGCTCGCCTGGAGCACCGGCGACCCCGCCATCTCGCCTGACGGGCAGCGGATCGCCGTCGTTCTGCGCGGCCGCGAGACGCCGCCGCGGGTCGTCGTCTGGAACACGGCCGACGAGCCCGACGACAGCGCGCGGATCCGGGCGCGCGAGCGCGCACGACGGCGCGACCCGCAGGATGTGCCCGACGTGCAGTTCTATCCGCGGCCCAGGCGCGCGGTGGCGACGCTCCGCGCGGAGAACGGCTATGGCTACGACGTGCCGCGCTGGATGCCGGACGGCCAGCAGCTGCTGGTGACACGCGCGGTGCCGCTGTCCGATGGCGCGCTGCGCTACGACCTGTTCGAGTGGAACACGAAGACGAAACACGTTCGCCGCATCACGCGTGGCGCCGGGATACGTGCCGCGGATCCGTATCCAGACGGCCGGAGCGCCGCCGCGCTGCGCTGCGCACGGGGATCGTGCGATCTCGTGCGCGTTTCGCTCGCCGATGGCGCGGTGACGGTCCTGGCTGCGGGGTCTCCGCTGCGCGCCTTCTACCGGCCGCGCGTTGCACCGGACGGACGCACCGTCGTCGCCGCGGTCTCCGACTCGGGACAATGGCGGCTCGCGTCGGTGAACGAGGCCGGGCTGCACTTCCTCGACGCTCGCGATGGCGTCAACCGTTTCGATCCCGAGTTCGCGCCCGACGGCCGGCTTCTCTACGTGTCGGAAGCGGGGGGCGTTCCCAACGTCGCCGTCCGCTCGCTTGCCGCGGATTCGGCACGCCAGCTGACGCGCGTCACCGGCGTCGCGATCGCCCCCTCGGTCGGCGGCGGGCGCGACGTGTACTTCCTCTCGTTGCATGCGCAGGGGCTGGACGTGCGGCGCATCCCGCTCGACGGCGCCCGACTGCTGCCGGTGGCGATCGGGCCGGGGCTCGCGCCCGCGGCGCAACGTCCCGTCGTCGCGGCGGACACGTTCCCGCGCTCGACGTTAGGCACGCCGCGCACGTACGGCGTCGGTCCCCGCGAGTACCGGTTTCTCGCAGGCTACGCGATCGGCGCCGACGGCAAGGAGGGGACGGCGGCGCTCGCGAGCACCGACAAGGTCGGCCGGCTCACGTGGATCGCGCAGGGCAGCCTCGGCTCGGAGTGGCGGCCGCGCGGGGGCGCTGTCGCCATGGCGTGGCGCGGCTTCCGCCCGACGATCGAGCTCGAGGGGCTGGCGTTGTCCCGCGACGCGTCGCGCCAGCGCCCGGCGGGCTTCACGAGTACCCTCGATGACCTCGACCTCCGCGGCGTCGATCTCGCGACGTCGCTCGATGTCAGCTGGACCGGTGGATACCTGCGCGGCGAGTTGGGCGGTGGTGCGCAGCAGATACGCCCCCGCATCGGTGACCGATCCATGCGCGGCCTCGGCTTCGCAAACGCAAATGCGAACTTTGTCCAGCGCGGCGAGAAGCGGCTCCTCAGCGAGCGGCTGCAGCTGCATGGCGCAGCGGGCCGCGCGCCCGCCGGGGGCAGTGGCGGATGGATGCGCGGCG
>DATAIN010000858.1:0-16665 GCA_036262635.1 Gemmatimonadaceae bacterium
ATCAGCACCGTCGAGACCGCGCAGCTCACGGCCACCGTGCGCGACGCCGGGGGCGCCGTGCTCACCGGCCGCACCGTGACCTGGACGACGAGCGCGCCTAACGTCGCGAGCGTTTCGGGGAGTGGGCTCGTCGCCGGACTCAATCCCGGCTCGGTGACGATCACCGCGACGAGCGAAGGCCACAGCGGGAGCGTCACGATTTCGGTGACGGCGCCCGCCAGCGGCTCCAATGAGCCGGCCGGCCTCACGCTGATCAGCGATCGGCACTTCGCCGCATTCAACGAGGCGGGGTGGACCGACGACAAACGAGTGAACTTCTCGCTCGTGCCCGATTCGACCTCTCCGCAGCCACAGCCGACGGTCGGACAAGTGCTCTACCCGGCGGGCTTCGCGGGCGGCACGGAGCCGGTCAACCTTTACACTCAGCTCGGCGGTCGTTCGACGCTGTATCTGGCGTTCTGGTTCAAGATGTCGCCGAACTTCTACGGCCATCCGAATTCGAGCGTCAACAAGCTGTTCCACATCTGGATCGGCGGACTCAATCGCGTCACGCTCGCCGTGATGGGCAGCGGCACCACGCCGAGCTTCCAGCCACAGGTGCGCCTGCAGCAGGTGCCGGCGCCGGGGGGAGTGCTGAACCTCCTTCCGAACGTCGTCCCCGGTGCACAGGTCGTTCGCAACCGCTGGTACAAGATGGAGCTCGTGCTGCGCGCGAACACGCCCGGGGCCTCCGATGGAAGCGTGGAGTTCTGGCTCGATGGTGTGAAGATCGGGAACTACCCGAATTCGGCGTTCGTCACCGCGGGGCAGACCAACACGTGGGACACGATCAACTGGGCGCCGACCTGGGGCGGCACGGGCGGGGTCGTCCCCGCCGACATGTGGATGCGCATGAGCCGGATCTACCTCAGCGGTCGCTGAGCACCCGTTAACCGATCTCGAATTGCGTCGCGCACCCGGCCACACGCGAGGAATCGTTTCTCGCGTGTGAGCCGGGAGGGGCGCGGCCTCCTCACAGGAAGGCACCATGCGACATCTCATCTCAGGAACCGCCCTGCTACTGCTCGGCGCCCTCTCGGGGTGCGTCGGCAGTGTGGATCCGGTGGACAGCGGCACCGACACGAGCGCCGTCGTCGCGTCGGTGGTGGTGGCGCCGAACGCGGTCACGCTCACCGTCGGGCAAACGCAGTCCCTGGTCGCAACGCGATACAACGCCGCCGGGGCGCTCGTCACCGCAGGCGCGACCTCCTGGAGCAGCTCGAACGGCGCCGTCGCGACGGTGGACGCCGCGGGACTCGTGACGGCTCTCTCCGCCGGCTCGGCGACGATCACCGCGACGAGCGGTCAGCGCTCGGCGAACGCCTCGGTCACCGTGAACGCCGCGTCACCTCCGCCCCCGCCGCCACCGCCCCCGCCACCGCCGCCGACGTCCGGGTGTGCCGCGCCGCCCGTGGGCTGGATCTTCTGCGATGATTTCGAAGTCGATCGCACCGCGTCGTACTTCGAGTACGACCGGGCGAACGGGAGCTTCGTTCGCGACGGCACCGCCGGACGCAACGGCGGAACCGCCATGAAGGCGCACTTCGCGGTCGGTCAGCTGAGCGCGGGCTCGCTGAAGCTCGCCTTCGGGCGTACCCCGTCGAGCTACTTCCGCCCGGTCGATGCCGGGACAGCCAACTACCGCGAGATCTACTGGCGCTTCTACACGCGCACCGGCGCGGGGTGGACCGGCGGCACCGGGAACAAGCTGAGTCGCGCGACGAGCTTCGTCGCGGCCGACTGGTCGCAGGCCATGTTCGCGCACATCTGGTCGGGAAGCGGTGCCGACACGAACTATCTCGCGATCGATCCCGCCTCGGGCACCGACACGGCCGGCAACATCGTCACCCAGGGCTACAACGATTTCGCGCACATGCGGTGGCTGGGCGCGGTGCGTAGTGTGACGGCCGTCTACGACCCGGTGTACGTGGGGCGCTGGTTCTGCATCGAGGGGCACGCGCGTCTCAACGACGCCGGCCAGTCGAACGGTTTGTTCGAGATGTGGGTCGACGATCGGCTCGAGTCGCAGCGCGGAGGGATGAACTGGGTCGGACGGTACGGCGCCTACGGGATCAATTCCGTGATGCTCGAGAATTACATGCAGCAGGGCGCCTGGCGCGCCGAAGATCGCTACTTCGACGATCTCGTCGTCAGCACCCAACGCATCAGGTGTACGTGATGGCCGTGGATTTGGTAGCACACTGAGAATATTGAGGTCGTTGTCGCCGCGCACGCTTCCTTTCCGGTGCGCGGCGGTTGTTTATCCTCGCGCGAGTCGGTAATCGCGCGGACACGAATCCTGTGACATGTGCCGTGACGCGTTCGCTCGATCGGCGCGGATTGTCCCGGCTCATCCACCCGCACGGCCCGCGTCGTCGCCGCTGGCACGATGACTGCCGACGCACGCTCCGACCGCGCGCACCAGGTAGCAACGTGCTGTTGATCCTCCCGGCGCGCGGATCGCGACAACATCGCCGATCGGTTTCCCGTCCCATGGCGACGAGGCGCTGATCCTTACGGGATCCGCGCCGGAACTCGAGCGACGTCACTCACTGCGCGCCTGGGGCGGCTCCCCGCTCCGGCGTCACACTGGAGGTGAACCTTGCGTTCACTAGCTGCTGCTTTGCTCGTCTGCGGCGCCGTCGGCGTCATCGCCTCGTGTCACGACGGCGAGTCCTCCCCGACCGCCCCCGCCGGCGGCGGAATGCCTAACGGTCCGTCGCGGGCCATCGCGGACGCGACGCCCGGTTGGACGAATCAGCCTTCGGGCCTCCAGCCCGTCAGCGAACGTGCATTCAGCGCGCTCTCCGAATCCGGCTGGCATGACGGCGCCTCCGCCAACTTCAGCATCGTCGACGATTCGACCGCGCCGCGTTCGGCGCTCCGGGTCGGCGAGGCCCGCTTCCCCACGGGGTTCGCCAGCGGCAACGCGCCCATGACCAGCTATGTCGACGTCCCCGGACAGGCGCCGGCCGTATACATGGCGTTCTGGCTCGAGCTCTCGCCGAACTTCCAGGGGATCCAGAACAGGATCCTCTGGTTCTCGATCGGCGACCGCAATCGCGTGATCCTGAGCGCGGGCGGCACGAGCAACTCCGGTACGCTTCGCCCGGTGCTCGAGCTTCGCAACGCCGTCCGCGGGCCGGCCGGCGCGCTCGCGCCCAACGTCGACGTCACGGCGGAAGTGCGCCGCGGGCAGTGGCAGAAATGGGAGGTCGTGATCCGCGCCAACAGCGCGGCGAACGCCGACGGAGCGATTGACCTCTGGGTGGACGGGACGAAGTCCAGTTCGTATGGCGGGATCCAGTTCGTCAACGCGACCGAGGGCCATTCGTGGCAGTCGATCGCATGGGCGCCGTACTGGAACGGGAGCGGCTCGACCGTTCCGGCTGGCCAGTACATGCGGATGGACCACGCCTACGTCGCGGCGGGAACGCCGGTGGTTTCGGCGGCACCGGTCGCGAGCGTGAGCGTCACGTCGCCCGTCCAGTCGCTCGTCCCGTCGCAGACGGCGCAGCTCGGCGCGGTGCTGCGCGACTCCGCGGGAAACACGCTCAGCGGACGCGCCCTCACGTGGAGCAGCTCCGCCGGCGGTGTCGCCACGGTCTCGTCGACCGGTCTGGTGACCGCGCAGGCGCCTGGCACCGCGACCATCACCGCGACGAGCGAGGGTCGTTCCGGCTCCGTGGACCTCTCCGTCGCACAGGCGCGCGTCGCATCCGTCCGCGTCTCGCCCGCGACGAGCAGCCTCTCCGTTGGCCAGGGCGTTCAGTTGGGCGCCGTCGTCTCCGACTCCGCGGGCAACGCGCTCAGCGGTCGGTCGATCGGCTGGAGCAGCAGCAACACGTCGGTCGCAACCGTGTCGGGATCCGGGTACGTGACGGCGGTCGGCGGCGGATCGGCGACGGTCTCGGCGACCAGCGAGGGGGCCGTCGGCACCGCGAGCATCACGGCCACTGTCAGCGTGGCCACGGTCACGATCTCGGCTTCCCGGACGAGCCTGAACGTCGGCGACACCACGCAGCTCACGGCGACGACGCGTGACGCGAACGGCGCGGTGCTCACCGGGCGGACGATCGCCTGGAGCAGCAGCGCACCCGGCGTCGCCGCGGTGAGCGGAACGGGGCTGGTGACCGCCGTGGGCGTGGGCACCGCGACGATCACCGCGACGAGCGAAGGACGATCGGGAAGCGTCGCGATGACGGTGGCCGCGGTCGCGCCGCCTTCGGGCAACGGGTGCACCACGATACGCGCTGGATGGCTCTGGTGCGACGACTTCGAACAGGATCGCACCGCGTCGTACTTCGAGTACGATCGCGCCAACGGCAGCTTCGTGCGCGACGGCACCGCCGGGCGCAACGGGGGGACGGCCATGAAGGCGCACTTCAATACGGGCCAGCAGTCGGCCGGCTCGCTCAAGCTCGCCTTCGGTCGCACGCCGTCGAGCTATTTCCGGCCGATCGACGCCGGGACGGCCAACTACCGCGAGATCTACTGGCGCTTCTACACGCGCACCGGCGCCGGGTGGAGCGGGGGCACGGGAAACAAGCTGTCACGCGCCACGAGCTTCGTCGCGGCCGACTGGTCGCAGTCGATGTTCGCGCACATCTGGTCGGGAAGCGGCGCCGACACGAACTATCTCGCCATCGATCCGGCGTCGGGGACCGACCTCGCCGGCAACATCGTCACGCATGGCTATAACGACTTCGCGCACATGCGCTGGCTCGGCGCGGTGCGCAGCGTGACGCCGATCTTCGACCCGCGCTACATCGGCCGCTGGTTCTGCGTCGAGGGACACGCGCGGCTGAACGACGCCGGCCAGTCGAACGGTTTGTTCGAGATGTGGATCGACGATCGGCTCGAGTCGCAGCGCGGAGGGATGAACTGGGTCGGATCGTTCAGCGCCTACGGCATCAACACCGTCATGCTCGAGAACTACCAGCAGCAGGGGGCGTCGCAGCCGGAGGACCGCTACTTCGACGACTTTGTCGTCAGTACCCAGCGCATCGGGTGCGGCGCATAGCGCGCTGACCTGATCCGCCCCCGGCCGCCGGAGGGACGATCGAGAGCGAAGGCGCTCCTGATCGTTCTTCCGGCGCTGTCGTTGTTGCCATCGCCGCCGGGCGCGTGCATATTGGCGCACCGCTGTCCCCCCCGCATGATGAGGCAGCCTCCCCCCGCCGCTCTGGGTCGCCCCCTGGCGCGGAACGCATCGTACGCCCCGCGCGCGACACCGGTCCAGGTGGCTGCGGCTCCTGTCGCGCCACGCACCGCCGCGCTCCGCGTGATGCGCGACCCGATGCGTGTGGCGCTCTTTCTTCTGACGGTCGTCACCGTCAGCCGCGTCCACCAGCACTGGCCCTTCATCGCGCGCCTCCGCCCCGCGCTGCTGCTCGTGTTCGCGGTCGCGGCGTACGCGGCGCTGAACACGAAGTCGCTCTCGCGCGAGGCGCTGCTCGCGACACGACCGGCCCGGCTCGTCGCGCTCTTCGCGGCGCTCGCCTGCGGCTCCGCCGTCTTCGGAATCTCGCTGGGAAACTCCGGGTTCTTCATCCTCAGCTCGTACTCGAAGACGATCGTCTACGCCTTCCTCCTCATCGCGGCCATCCGCCATGCGGCGGACCTGTACACGTTCGTCTGGGCATACGTCGTCAGCTCGGGGATCCTCGTCTTCTTCGCGCAGTTCGTGTTCGGGCTGTCGCGTTCGTCGGGG
Organism: Gemmatimonadaceae bacterium; assembly: GCA_036262635.1. Taxonomy (GTDB): domain Bacteria; phylum Gemmatimonadota; class Gemmatimonadetes; order Gemmatimonadales; family Gemmatimonadaceae; genus JABFXC01. The sequence goes on from DATAIN010000858.1 coordinate 5,753, forward strand.
AGCCAGGCGGAGCGACTGAGCGATCTCTATACCTACGACGCGAACGACCTCGGGCTCGTTCTCCTCGTCGGCGTCGCGCTCACGCTCTGGCTGTTTCCGATCGCGACGCGCTGGCAGCGGGTGTTTCTCAGCATCCTGCTCTTCGGCTGCGGCTCGACGCTCGCTCGAACGGGATCGCGCGGCGCCTTTCTCGGCACGATCGCGACCGGCGTCGGCTTGCTTCTCTTCGTGAATTCCGTCAGCCTGCTCAAGCGGGTCGCCTTCATCGTTGCGGCGACGGCGACGCTCGCCGTCGGTGCCCCCGCCGGTTACTGGGCACAGATGCAGACGATCCTCGCGCCGAAGGAAGACTACAACTACACGAGCCGCGACGGCCGCAAGGAAGTCGTGAAGCGCGGGATCGGCTACATGAGCGCATACCCGATCTTCGGGATCGGCATCGCGAACTTCGCGAAGGCGGAGTGCTCGATCTCCGACAAGGCACAGCAGCACCTGTTCGGCACCCACATCCGCTGCATCGCGCCGCACAATTCCTACGTGCAGGCAGGCGCCGAGCTCGGGGTGCCCGGGCTGATCGTCTGGCTGCTGCTCGTCTTCGGCAGCATGCGTGAGATGCGCCGGCTGCGGAAGCGGCTTCCTCCCGCCTGGGCGCGCGGCGATCCCGAGCAGCGCTTTCTCTACTCGTCCACGAGCTATCTCCCGGTCGCGCTCCTCGGCTTCGCGGTCACCTCGTTCTTCATCTCCTTCGCGTACATGGATCCGATCTACATCATGTGCGCGTTGATGGCGGGGGTGTACGTCTCGATCAACCATCGCCTTCGTCGTGACGTGGCCGCCAGCGCGGCCCTCGAGGCGCCGCCGGCCACGGGCTGATGCGCGCGGTGATCAAGCGACAGCTCGAGACGCTGCTCGTCCGGACCGTCGGGGCGCGCGTCTCGCGGCGACGCGGTCGCGCGCTGGTGCTCGCCTATCACAACATCGTGCCGAATGGCGAGCGCGCACGCGGCGAGCTTTCGCTGCACCTGCCGCAGCACGCGTTCGGCGAGCAGCTCGACTTCATCCGCGCGGAGTTCGACGTCGTCCCGCTGCATTCCATCACCCGGCCGCGCCCCGCCGGGGCGTGCGATGCGGTCGCCATCACCTTCGACGACGCGTATCGCGGCGCGATGACCGCGGGCGTCGACGAGCTGGCGCGCCGCGGCCTTCCCGCCACCGTGTTCGTGGCGCCGGCGTTCGTCGGAGGACGCACGTTCTGGTGGGACATGCTCGCGTCGCGGCGGGGTGCGCTCGACGATGCGCGGCGCATTCGGCTCCTCGACGAGCTGCGTGGCGACCAGGAGACGATCCTCGCCCGGGCGCGCGCGGACGACTGGCCGGTGGACGAGGAGCTTCCGGCGCACGCGCGCGTCGCGACGGAAGCGGAGCTCGCCGCGGCAGTCGCTCGCGGGATCACCCTCGGTGCGCATAGCTGGTCGCACCCGAACCTCGCGCGGCTCGGCGCGGCGGAGCTGGCCCACCAGCTCGACGCTCCGCTTCCCTGGCTGGGCGCACGCTTCGGGAGCGCGGTGCTTCCCTGGCTCGCCTATCCGTACGGGTCGAACAGCGCGGACGTGCGACTGGCCGCCGCGCGCGCGGGATACGAGGGCGCGCTCGCCATCGCCGGTGGTTGGCATCGGCCAGCGGAGCCGCCGAGGCATGCGATCCCGCGCCTCAACGTCTCGGCCGGTCTCTCGCTCGATGGCTTCGTCCTGCGCGCCGCGGGAGTCCTCACGTGACGATCAGACCGCCCGTCATCGTGACGGACGGCGAGCAGCGTGCAGCCCTCGCGATCGTGCGCTCGCTCGGTCGCGCCGGCTTCCGCTGCATCGTGGGCTCCGTCTCCGGGGCGAGTCTCGCCGGCGCGTCGCGCCACTGCGCGTTGGAGCTCTCCCTCCCCGATCCGTTGCGGGCGCCCGAGGAGTTCGCCGGCGAGATCGAGCGGCTCGTTTCACGGCAGGCGGCACGCCTGGTCATTCCGGTGGGCGAAGCGGCGATGCTCGCCCTTCTTCCCGCGCGGGAGCGTCTCGCGCCGGCGATCATCCCCTTCGGTGAGCTCGACTCCTTTCGGCGACTCTCCGACAAGGCCGAGCTGCTCGAGGTCGCGAAGTCGCTCGGCATCGCCATCCCGGCGCAGTCCGTGATCGCGAGCCGCGCCGCCGTGGACGAGGCGGAGCTCCGCACGCTCTCCTATCCGCTCGTGCTCAAGCCCGCGCGCTCCATCGGCGAGGGCGCCGGCCAGCGGCGATCGTTAGGCGTTGCGCACGCGTCGAGGGCCGAGGAGCTGCGCGAGCGCATCGACGGCCTTCCCGACGAGGCGTATCCACTCCTGCTGCAGGAGCGCGTCGTCGGCCCGGGGATCGGGATCTTCCTGCTCCGCTGGGACGACGCGATCGTCGCGAGCTTCGCGCACCGGCGGCTGCGCGAGAAACCTCCATCGGGAGGAATCAGCGTCTATCGCGAGAGCATCGCCGAGCCGCCCGCGCTGCTCGAGCGGTCGCGCGCGCTGCTCGATCGCTTCGCATGGCGCGGGGTGGCGATGGTCGAGTACAAGGTGCACTCGGCGACCGGCGTTCCGTATCTGATGGAGATCAACGGGCGGTTCTGGGGATCGCTCCAGCTCGCGATCGACGCGGGGGTGGATTTTCCGCGACTGCTGGCCGGGCTCGCGCTCGGGGAGCGCATCGGGCACGCGCCGCGCTACCGGCGGGTGCGCAGCCGGTGGTGGTGGGGAGAGGTGGACCATCTGCTCACGCGGCTGCGCCGGTCGCGCCGCGAGCTGCATCTGTCGAGCGATACCCCTTCCATCGCGCGCACGATGTACGATTTCCTCGCCTCGCCATTCCGGCCGCGCGATCGCGAGGAGGTCTTTCGTCTCGACGATCCCCTCCCCTTTCTCCGCGAGAGCCGGCAGTGGTTTCGCCTCTCCTGATGGAGCGCCTCCCGCCGATGCGCATCGCGATGATGCTCGAGTCCGACGGGCCGGGTGGCGCGGAGGTCGTCGTGCTCCATCTGGCGGAGGAGCTGCGCCGCCGCGGCCATACCATCATTCCCGTCGGTCCGCGGCAGGGTGTCGGCTGGCTCGGCGCGCGCTTCCGCGCACTCGGCTTCGAGCCCGAGACGTTCCGCATCTCGCGCCCGATCGATCCCGACTGCGTGCGCAGCCTCACGGAGATCTTTCGCGCGCGCGCGGTGGATCTCGTGCACAGTCACGAGTTCACGATGGGAGTGTACGGCACCGCGGCGGCGCGGCTCCTTCGGCTGCCGCACGTGATCAGCTGGCATGGCAGCTCGACGATGTGCAAGCGCTTTCGCCGGCGCGTCGCGGTGCGGTGGGCGATGCGGCGGTCGCACGCGTCGGTGGCCGTGTCGGAAGCGACTCGCGCCCAGCTCGCGCGCGACCTCGGCGTTCCGGAGTCGATGATGACGGTCGTGCACAACGGCGTTCCCGTCCGCGGCGGAGATCCCGAAGCAGTTCGCCGCGAGCTGTCGATCCAGCCGCGAGACGTCGTCGTGCTCGCGGTGGGAAACCTGGACGTGCGCAAGGGACACATGCTCCTCCTGCGCGCCCTGCAGGAGCTCACGGACGAAGGGATCGACGTCCCGTGGCGGCTGGTGATCGCCGGCGGCCGCGGTGGGGACCAGCGCGAGCTTCTGATCGAGCATGCGCGCGCTCACGGATTGAGCGATCGCGTGCACATCCTCTCGCAACGCGAGGACATCCCCGATCTGCTCGCCGCGAGCGCGATCTTCGCCATGCCCTCGCTCTGGGAGGGGCTGCCGATGGCGATGCTCGAGGCGATGGTCGCCGGCAGGGCGATCGTCGCGTCCGCCACGGGCGGGATCCCGGAGGCGATCGTGGACGGCGAGCAGGGGCTGCTCATCCAGCCGGGGCGTGTGCCGTCGCTCAAGGAGGCGCTGCGACGGATGTTCCTCGACGTTCCGGCGCGCGAGCGGATGGCGGCGGCGGCACGCACCCGCGGCCACGAGCGCTTCACGCTCTCGGTGATGGGTGATTCGTACGAGCGCGTCTATGCCGGCGCCTTGCGAGCGGCGACTGGCCATTCGCCGGCGAAGGGGACGCTCGCCACCGCATCGCGATGACGGAGGCGCGCGCCGGAGCGCGCCTGACGGTGGTCGCGCTCGTGGTGATCGCGCTGCTGACGCTCGTGCCCTCCCGCGCGCCCTTCTCCACCTTCGCGCTCTGCGTCCTCTGCGGCGATCGCGGTACCACCGACGCGCTGCTGAACGTGCTGCTCTTCCTTCCGTTCGGTGTCGGGATGAGGCTGCGCGGGGAGCCGCTCGGGCGGACGGTTCGCGTTGCGCTCGTGATCTCGGCGGGGATCGAGCTCCTGCAGCTCACGACGATCACCGGTCGGACCTCGTCGCCCGGCGACATCCTCACCAACACCGCCGGTGCCGCGTTAGGCGCCGTGCTGGCGCGCCACTGGCGCGCGATCATACTGCCGTCTGGCACGCAGGCGCTGCGCCTTGGGATCGCGGGCGGGCTCGCCTGGCTCGGCATCCTCGTTCTCACCGGGGTCGCGATGCAGCCACGACTGACGCACGAGCCGCTGTATGCGCAGATCCGTCCCGCGATCCCCACGGAGGCGAGGCGCTACCCCGGCGGAGTCGGCAACGTGACGAGCAACGGCGTCGCGCTCCGACCCGGACTGATCGCCGATTCGGCGCGTCGCGCATCGATGCTCGACCGAGAGGCCGGCGAGCTCTCGGCGCTGATCGAGCATCCTCCGGCGACCGCACGCTCCATCATCGCACGTATCGTCGACGAGCGGCGACGAACGCGGCTCGAGCTGCGACAGTCAGGGAGCAGCCTTCAGTTCGAGCCGTCGCTCCGTGCCGCGACGCTGCGGCTGACGAGTCCCTCAGTGCGTATCGGCGGCGCCTTTCCCGCTCGCTGCGCGGCGGACAGGATGCGCGCGACGGGCAGTCTGCGGAGCGGCGTGCTGCGCCTCACGCTCGGTGCGCCGCCGTGCGCCGCGCGGTCGGAGGCGCGCCTGCGAGTCTCCACGGGCTGGGTGCTGCTCGCGCCATTCGCGTACGCCTTCGGTCCCGAAGCGCCGTGGCTCTCCACGCTCTGGCTGGGCGTGCTCGTCTTCGTCTGGAGCTACTGGCTCGGTGCGTATCGCGGCGCGCGGCGATCAGCGCTGCTCCGGGTCGCCGGCGCGGTGATCGTCGCCGTGGGGCTTGGCGTGGTGCCGTGGGTAGCCGCGCTCCCGGCGAGCACGCCCTGGGAGTGGCTGGTCGCCTTTGCCGCGCTTCTCGGAGGACTCGCCTCAGGCGCGCGGCGCGCCGCTGGCGATCAGCGCGAGCCGGCGCCCGACGCTGCGCGGCGTCCTACGACGAGTCTGGCCGCCCGCTCGGGTTCGCAAGGAGATCCGACGAGTAGTCGTGCGTGAGCGGGCTGATCTCGTAGTCGAGCGAGTGGAGGAAGTCGCGCACCATCTCCACCGTCGCGCCGAAGCGATGCAGGTGATGGGTCTCCATGAGCACCGTCGGACGGAAGTGCTCCAGCGTACGGCGCGCGCCGCGCAGCACCTCGAAATCCGCTCCCTCCGCGTCGATCTTGAGCACGTCCACTCGCGCGGGGTTCAGCGATGCGATGGTGTCGTCGATCGTCGTCGCCTCGACCTGCTCGCCCTCGGTTCCGCCGGTCGCGAGATGCGACCATCCCGAGTCCGCGAAGGTGAGCATTCGCCGCGCCCCCGCGCTCGCGGCGCAGGCCAGTCGCAGCGGGACGACGTTCTTCGCGCCGTTCATCTCGATGTGGCGCAGCAGCCGCGCGAAGGTCTGCGCGAGCGGCTCGAAGGCGATGACGCGCCCGGAGTCGCCCACCCAGGAGGAGGCGAGCAGCGAGTAGTAGCCGATGTTCGCGCCGACATCGATGAACACTCCGCCCTCGGGCACGTAGCGCCGCAGGAGCGCGGTGATGGTCGGCTCCCAGCTGCCGCGCAGCTCGAGCTCGCGGAGCAGCACGTCGAGATGGTCGCCCGGGACGAACTCGAGCCGCACCGATTCCTCGCCGCGCACGATCGGCGCGCGAGCGTGCCCCTTCCGGATGAACCAGCGGATGACACGCGTCCCCGCAAAGCTTCCCGGTGCGCCCGGGAGGACGCGATTGTAGAACCGCTCCAGGGCGAGCACCGGCTGCATCAGGCGCACTCAGCCTCGTTCGAAGCCGTCTCCGGGGACGAGATGTCGTGCGCCGCGGGAGGCTCGGATCGACCGTCATGCTTCGCCTCGCGAAAGCGTCGCTCGAAGACCGCGGCGAGTCGGGCGTCCTGAGCCTCCAGCGTGAACTCGCGATGCACTCGCGCGCGCCCGCGCTCGCCGAGGGCAAGCCGTTTGTCGGGATGATCGGCGAGATCCGCGAGACACCGCGCCAATGCGCGGGCGTCGCCGGGAGGAAAGATGAGCCCCGTCTCGCCCTCGACGATGGCCTCCGGCAATCCACCGAGCCGCGACACGACCACGGGAAGCCCCGCCGCCGCCAGCTCCAGCGAGCTGACCGTGAAGGAGTCCCACCCGGAAGATGGGATCACCCCGATGTCAGCGCCGCTCATGATGAGCGGCATGTCCGACCGGTAGCCGGCGAAGCGAACGGCGCTTCTCGCCGCCGTCCCGCGGATCTGCTGGAGCCATCGGTCGGCCTCCCCGTCACGGTTTCCGCAGAGCAGGAAGAAGAGATCGCGCCGACCCTCCTCTCCACAGAGCTGGATCGCGGCGTCGAGCAGGGTGCCGATGCCCTTCCGCTCGTGCGTGTGCCCGGAGAAGAGGATCACTGTCTGCTCGGGCCCGATGCCGAAGCTCCGTTCGATGTGCGCGCGTCCGCCGTACACCTGGAACCGCGCCGGGTTGGTTCCGAGCGGCACGACGTCGAGCATCGACTCGGAGCACCCTCGCCCGACCACCGCGAGCTCCGCCATCGCCTTCGACTCGAAGATCAGCGAGTCCACGCGCGAGCGGCCACCGAGGAGGACGTTGACGCGCTTGAGCCAGCGGCGCGGGGCCGCGAATGGCGACGAGATGGGCGCTCCCCAGTAGCTGATGACCAGGTCGACTCCGGCGTCGCGCAGCAGGCGCACGAGCGGCGACACCGGCTGCACGTCGAGCAGCATCACGAAGCGGATGCCGTTCGCGCGAATGTACTGGACGAGCTCCCGGCGCTCACTGTCCGAATCGCCGAGCGGATCAAACCTGACGATGCGATCGAAGTCCGGCGGAAGTGTCCGCGAGTGGCCGCCGGTGGCGGTGAAGCCGAAGTGGACGCTGGTCGCGTCGCCGTCGTTGAGCCGGGTCGCGGCACGCAGGAACATCGCGACGTAGCTGTCGATCGCGTACCCCGTCTCGATCGGATACGGCACGAGGAACAGCGCGGGCACGTTCACGAGGACGCTCCCGCGGCGTTCGCGTCCGCCGTCTTCTCAAGATCCCCGAACAGATTCGAGCGCAGCCCACGCAGCACCGGCCAATCGAGCATCCTGATCCAGAGCGCTTCGACCGCGGTGAGGATCCAGGGACGGCGGATGAAGGGGTAGGAGCTGAACTGCTCGAGCGAGCGCGCGCGCAGCGTACCGCTCGCGATCAGCTGCCGGATCTCACGCGGCGAGTTGGCGCGATAGAAGGTGTAGAAGATGTGCTCCGGCGCGCGGCGCTCGAGCACGCGTGACAGCGCCTTGCGGTTCGTCTGCGAGAGGATCTTCGACGCCAGCCAGACGACCGGATGCGTGCGGTTCGGGGTGACGAAGACGAATCGACCGCCGGGCGCGAGCACCCGCGCGATCTCGGCGAACACCACTTCGGGCTCGTCGAGATGCTCGAGCACCATGTTCGCCGTCACCAGATCGAAGGACCCGTCGGCGAAGGGAAGGTGGCGCGCGTCGGCGCCGACACCGGCGGCCAGCGAGCGATTGCGGTGCAGATGATCGATCACCACGTCGCAGCCGATGACGAGTCGTGCGCGCGAGACGAGATCCTGCTCGCTCGGGCCAATCCAGCCGTGGTGCACCGTCGTCCCCGCGCCGATGTCGAGCCAGCGGCATCCAGCGGGCATCGCCTCGCCCAGCCCGCGGGCGTAGCGGTTCTGGTGGAACTCGATGTCCGGCGCGACGCGCTGGATGACCGAATCGTAGGTGGGCATGTGCACGGTGCTACAGCCGCGCGAGGAGGGCGAGGAACCGCTCGGCCGCCCGTCGCTGCCCGAGCTCATTCAGATGTCCGCCGTCCGTCGTCAGCTCGGGGGCGAGCGTGTAGATCGTGTCGGCGCCACGGAGGAAATACGACCGTGAGCCGTCGGGACGTGTCGACTCGATGCGCGCGAGATCGAAGACCGGCGCGCTTCCCGCATAGCGCGCACGGAGCAGCGCGTTGTAGCGGTTGCGCTTCACGTTGTTCTCGATCTCCGGGCTCGGCCCGCGGCCGAGGAGGCGGCGCGCGAATCCCTTGAGTCCCGTCGCGGGACGCGCCGTCATCAGGGGCACCGTGACGTGCACGATCGTGAGCTCCGGGTGGAGCGACTGCGCGCGGTCGACAGTCCGCGCGTACTCGGCGAACAGAGTGTCGGGATCGGTCTTCGGGCCGATGTCCACATAGCAGAACTTGTAGAGCGCGACGTCCGGCACCTCCGCTCCCGCGAGCGCGTCGAGGAACGCGGCGCTCTTCGACTCTGGCTCGTAGTTCCGCCCGATGAGGGTGTGCACCAGCGCCGGACCATCGGTGAAGTCGGCCTGGTCGCGCTTCTCGACGCGAAGCCTGATGCGCTGGTCCGCGGCGACGACGCGTGCCACGCCCTCCATCAGGTTGTCACCCACCGACTGATGACCGAAGAAGATCCTGCGCCGGGCGAGCCGATCCCACTCGGCGCTCGTCACGTCGCCGAGCGTCGCCGCCTCGGTGGTCGGGGTTGGTTCGGCAGTCAGCATCTCGTCTCCGGAGTCACGTCCCACGCAGGACAGCAGGATGAACGGCAGCACGAACAGCGGTCCCGCGGCTCGCGCGTGGCGAAGGCAGCGTCGGGCAACGTTCACGATTCCACGCCGTGGCGCGTCCCGCCGTCCATCATGCGCGCGAGGTGACGGCAGCAACGGTCGATTCGCTCGAAGACCTGTTGAAAGGTCTCGGCGGAACGGCCCCACGGATCGGTGATCCCCCGTGAATCGGGAATCTCGGGATCGAGATCGCCGAGCAGCACGACCTCGCGGCGCATTCCGTCGAGCAGGCGTCGCGTCGCGCGCGCCGTCGCGTCGTCCATCACGATCACCAGGTCCGCCGCGGCGAGCATCTCGCTCGTGACGAGCTGCGAGCGGTGCGCATCGAGATCCACCGATCGCATCGCCGCGGCCTCTCCGGCGAACGCCGGCACCGCACGGCCGGGGCCGACGAACCCGGCCGAGGTGATGGGCACGGAGGTCAGCGTCCGCATCACCGCCGCCGCGAATGGGCTCCGGCAGATGTTCCCGTGACAGAGTACGAGGATGCCGCGCGGCGAGCGCAGCTTCGCGATGCCGCGGATCGCCCGCGCGCGCCGCCAGGGATGCAGTCGGCGTGCAGTGCCTCGCCGAAGCCGCCTGTAGACGGAGGCGGCGCGCTGTCGGAGCCACCGCTCGCGCGGAGCTGCCGAGAGCGGCGCCGCGGCGGTGGATTCGGCGGTAGCGATCACTGGAGCATCGATGTTGGACGTCGGGGGGACATCGTGTCGCGCGGCGAAAAGGCAAGAAGCACGCTTGCGACCAGCGCCACCGACTGACATGCGAAGTCGCGAGACGGCAGCGTGTTAGGCGTCCCGCGAGCGCACCGGCGGCGGCCGCGGGGTGTTGCGTCGCCGCATCACTTTCGACTCGCATCGGACATTCGCCAGCATGGTGCGCATTGTGTTGCGGACACGCCGCACCCGCGCGCGTGCGCGACGTCGTCTGACGGGCGCAACTGCCGCGCTGTCAATGAGATCGGTGTGACGCGATGGATGGTGCCTCGCTTGCATCGACGCGCCGAACGAGCGCGCGCGCCAGCGCGACTCGCAGCACGACGTCACGCACCCCCCTCCTCCCCCCGAACCTCTCGTGAGCGGCATCGTCGGCATGTTCCATCTGGATGGCCGTCCCGCTTCGCCCGAGGCGGTTGCGGCGATGTCGCGTGCGATCGCGCATCGCGGCATCGACGACGCGGGTCAGGCGTGCCGGGGCCCCGTCGGTCTGGCGCAGCGGATGTCGGTGGTGACACCGGAGTCGCGCGACGAGATGCAGCCTCTCTCGCGCGACGGGCGCGCGGTGCTGCTCGTCGCGGACGCGCGGATCGACAATCGCGCCGAGCTCACGAGCGCGCTCGGGCTGGACCCGCGACGCGCGGTGACCGACGCCGAGCTGATACTCAGGGCGTGGGAGCGCTGGCGCGACCACTGTCCCGCGCGACTCGTCGGCGACTTCGCCTTCGCGCTCTGGGATGGGCAGGCGGAGCGCCTCTTCTGCGCGCGCGACGCGATGGGGGTGCGACCGTTCTACTACCACGCGTCGTCCCGGCTCTTCGCCTTCGCGTCGGAGGCGAAGGCGCTGTTCGTCCTTCCCGAGGTCTCGCGCGAGATCGATCCGCTGCAGGTGGCGCGCTTCGTCGAGGGGATCGTCGACGATCGCGACGGCTCCTTCTTCCGCGCGGTCCGTCGGCTGCCGGCGGCGCATGCGCTGACCGTCGACGCCGCGGGGCTTCGTATCGTCCGTTACTGGCGCCCCGATCCGGCGCGCGAAGTGCGCTACTCGCACGCCGACGACTACGCCGACGCGTTCCGCGAGCTGTTCGCGGAGGCGGTGCAGGCGCGGCTCCGCAGCGTGCATCCCGTCGGCGCCGCGCTGAGCGGTGGGCTCGAT
>DATAIN010000859.1:0-2233 GCA_036262635.1 Gemmatimonadaceae bacterium
ACGTGGCGGCAGAGCAGGTCCACGAGGCGCAGACCGGGATTGGCGACCGGCTCGCTCAGCTGTGCGAGCGCCTCATTCCATCCTTCCAGGTACTCTGCACGCGTCGTCTCGACGACGTCGACCGGCACGCGGAGCTCGCCCGCTGCCCTGCGCGCGGCATCGGCCTCGTTCACGCCACCGTCGCTGAAGCCGATCGCGAACGCCTGAGGGGGTGCGCCGGTCGCGGCCATCGACGCCGTGACGACGGACGAGTCCACCCCGCCGGAAAGCAGCGTCCCGACGGGAACGTCGGAGAGCATCTGGCGCCTGATCGCCGAGTCGAGCTCGTTCGCGAGCGCGTCGCGCCACTGCGCGCGCCCTCGAGGCGCGTGAGTCGAGCGCACCTTCGTCGAATAGGCGAAGAACTCGGGTGGTTGCCCTGCTGCGTCGGGTGTGACAAACGCGTAATGCGACGGCGGAACCTTCCAGCTGTCGGGATGTGCCGCGAACGGTGACGGCACGAACCCGAATGTAAGGTAGAGCTTGAGCGCGTCCGGATCGGCGGCCATGCGCGAAAGCCCCGCCGCGCGAGCGGCCGACAGCTCCGACGCAAACCAGGTCAGACCTGCCCCGACGCCAACGTAAAGCGGCTTTACCCCCGCAGGATCGCGCGCGAGAAGCACCCGACGCTGCGTGGCATCGGCGAGCGCGAAGGCGAAGATGCCGTTCAGCCGCTCGAGCAGCGAGATGCCCCACTCGCGCCAGCCGTGGATCAGCACTTCCGTGTCGGAGCTGGTGCGGAACCGACACCCGCGGCGCTCGAGCTCCACGCGCAGCTCACGGTGATTGTAGATCTCGCCGTTGAACGAGACGACGATCCTCGCGTCCTCGCTCGACATCGGCTGCGCGCCGGTCGCGAGGTCGATGATCGCGAGGCGGCGGTGGCCGAGCGCGACCCAGCCGTTGCCGGCCGCGTCGCCGGCGCCGCACCAGCCGCCGGTGCCGTCGGGGCCGCGATGCGTCATGGGCGTAGTCAGGCGCCGCGCGAGCTCCTCGAGCTCGCGCGTCCCGCGCATGCCGACCACTCCAGCTACTCCGCACATCGGACGGCTCGTTGCTTCGTGAGGCGTAAGGCGGCCGCGGCGCCGTTCCCGTCGTCGGTGACGCGCCCGGGTATATTGCGGGTCCGCCGCAAATCTAACGCACAGGCAATCCTACCACCGCTGCACATGGCCGCTGGCGGCTTCGATCTCGTCCACGTCGCGTACGCCCCGTTCCCCGCTGACCCGCGCGTCCGCCGTGAGGCGCTCGTCGGACAGGCAGTGCTTGGACGCGTCGCGGTCATCGCTCTCGCCGACGCGTTCGACGCGCCCGGCGAGGAGGAGTGGGACGGGATGACGATCATCCGCCTCGCCGGCCGGAAGCGCCGCGGGTCGATCGCGCAGTACATCGGCGAGTACGGCTCGTTCATTCGGCGCGCACGGCGCATCCTCGCCGCGGATCCGCGCTTCGCGGCGGTGCGGGTCGTTCACTGCCACAGCCTGCCCGACTTCATCGTGTACGCCGCGCTTCCGGCGCGGCGCCGCGGCGCGCGCATCGTGCTCGACCTGCACGAAGTCTTTCCCGAGTTCGCGCGCGCGAAATATGGGCCACGGCTCGGACCGGTTCTCGAGCGGGTCGCGCGCGGCCTCGAGCGCTGGAGCCGCCGGCAGGCCGACGTCACCCTGACGGTCACCCGCCCCATCGAGCAGCTGTTCGCGCGGCGCGCCGTCCGGCCGACCGAGCGTGTCTACACAATCCACAACAGCCCCGACCCGGCGGACTTTGGTCCGCGACAGCCACCGCGCCAGCACGCGCCGGGTCGATCGCTTCGCCTCGTGTTTCACGGGACGCTGACGCCGGTGCAAGGTGTCGACCTGGGGATCGCGGCGATCGCCGCGGCGCGCGAGCGTGGCCTGGACGCGACGTTGACCATCTACGGAGCCGGACCGCAGCTGCCGGCCCTCGAGGCGCTCGTCGATCGTCTCGCGCTGGGCGACCACGTCACGTTCCACCGCCCGATCGGCCCGCGCGCGCTCAGGACCCAGCTCCTCGAGTTCGATGCGGGCTACGTGCCGACGCGCGCCGACGAGATGACGCGCTGGGCGTTGTCGACGAAGATGTTCGAGTACGTGCACCTCGGGTTGCCGGTGATCACGACGCGCCTCGCGACGTACACGAAGTACTTCCCCGAGAGCTCTGCGGTCTTCGTGGA
>DATAIN010000860.1:0-2053 GCA_036262635.1 Gemmatimonadaceae bacterium
TAAGGTCGAAGACCTGGACGTCGTCGACAGCAACGACAAGAAGATCGATAACCTGACCGCGACGCTCGAGGCGAGCATCAGCCGCCTGATGGATCTGCTCGCGCAGGCGCGCGACAGCGACGGCGACACGACGACGATCGCGGCGGATGACGAGGACGTCACTCTCGTGGCCGGCGCCCCCGGCGTCAGCACCGACACCAGCAATCGGAGCGTGGAGGTGACGGTGGACGCTCTCGAGGCGGCGTTCGACGACGCGCTCACCGGTCCGCCGCGCCTCCAGCAGCATCCGAACAACGGTGCGGGCACGCTGATCGGGAACTTCGTCTACAACACCGTGACGACGCTCTTCGTCGGCGAGAAGGAGATGATCCGGATGCCGACGTGGTTCTTCCCCGCCGGAGCAGGTCCGCACTCCGAGACCGGTCATTTCTCCACGCATGGCGAGCCGACGCCGCTCGCGACCTTCAGGTTCGCGGAGCCGATCTTCATCGACAAGCAGCAGAACTTCCGCGTCGAGATCGAGATCCCCGACCAGGAAACGTTCCGCCAGCTCCAGCGCACGTATGGGCCGCTTCGCGTGTGGGTCGTGATCGACGGCTACATGACTCGCGACGTCCAGTAACCACGCAGATCATCGGGAACCGTCATGCCCGTCGCACGCCGAGCCTCCCGCGCCGCCGGCACATCGCGGCCACCCCTCGCACCAGGGGCGATCATCCCCTTCGACTATGCAGCGCGCTTCGAGCTGCGTGGAGAGCCGGGCCGCGTCGCCGAGAGCGTCATCACGGTGAGCCCGGAGGGCGTGTTCGTGGCGGTGGCGATCGGCTACGGCTTCGACGAGGATCGGGCGCGGCGCCTGAGCGTGCAGCGAAGCGAGGAGTCCGACACCGCGTCGGAGTTCGAGGTAGAGATCGCGCGATCCGGCATCGCATCCGGTGGTAACGGCGGCAATGGCTCGGGACGGAGCTCCTCGCCGAGCGCGGGTGGTGGCGGCGGGGGGGGTATGGCAACGCTTCCCGCGCCGCGAATCCGCTTCGCGATGCGCGCATCGCCGACGGTGACGAGCGGCGTCGTCAACCCGGCGTTGATCAAGGTCGCCGACATTCCGCGCGCCTCGCTGATCGACGGGTTTCGCGTCAACCCGCGCTTCCAGGACGAGGTCTTCACCGATCCGCAGATCGCGCCGAGCGGCGTCGCGACGCTCGAGCGGGAGTTCCGGCAGGAGTACGTCGCCGAGGCGCGGATCAGCGACGCCGTCGGCCTGCAGGTGGACGAGGACGATCCAGGGCCGCTCCTCCTCCAGCGGCTCCAGAGGCACGGCGACGTCTCCTTTCTCTTCAGCATCATCGACAGCGGGACCGGGCGCGAGCTCCAGGACCAGCCGACGCACAACCTCGCCTCGCTCGGCAAGGCGGATGGCGGCCGGCCGTTCCGCCGGCTTGCGCAGCCGCTGACCTTCCTGCCGCGTTCTACGGTCCGCATTCAGGTCATCGAGCGGATGGCTCGGCGCGGCTCGCTTCACCTCGTGCTGTTCGGGTACAAGCTGCTGGCGACGTCGTCGTGTCCGGAGCCGGTGATCCGGGCCGCGCTGGCCGCCGCGGCCAAGCCGCCGCGCCTCGGCCAGATCCCCTCGGCGCGCGTCATTCCCTTCGATTACGTCGTCCGCGTCCCGCTGATGGGGCGCGCGGGTAACGTCGTCGCCTCCGAGATTCCCGTGGACGCCGAGGGCGGCTTCGTCGCCACGTCGATCGGATATGGCCTCGACGTGGACGACCGTCCCGTCCTTCGCGACCTCGCGGACGTTCGGTCGCGCGCGACGCAGGGTCAGGTCGATCTCGGAAGACTGCGCCTCGACGATTTCGCCGCCGATGCGCTCTGCGACGGCATCCGGATCGATCCGGCGCTCCTCCGCATCGCGTTCCAGCCGGGGGGCGCGCTCGCTCCGGTCCCGGTGGAGCTGATCGACCGCATCTTCCAGTCGTTGAACCGGCCGGAGCACGTCAGCTTCCGCTACACGATCGCCGACACGGGCACTGGCCGCGACCTGCAGAAC
>DATAIN010000861.1:0-8991 GCA_036262635.1 Gemmatimonadaceae bacterium
GATCAAGGGCGAGATCGCGATCGCTTCCGGTCGCGCGGTTCGCCGGGTCGTGTTCGGCGCCGGTGGCTACGTGGTGCCGCGCGGCGCCGATCTGCTCGTCGGCGCGACTTCCGAGGACGCGGGCTTCGATGCCGGGCCGACCGCGAAGGGGCTCGCGACGCTCGACGGAATCGCGCGCACCCTGCTCGCCCCATGGCCGCGCGGAGAGGCGCGCTTCGCCGCGCGATATGCCGGGCTGCGTCCCGTCACCCCCGACCTTCTCCCCATCCTCGGCGCAGACCCCGACGTGCCGGCGCTGCTCTACGCCTGCGGGTACTCGCGGAACGGGATCCTGCTCGCTCCCCTCGCCGCCGAGTGCATCGCGGCGCTCGCGTCAGGCGAGGGGCCGGCCTTCGACCTCTCGCCGTTCCGCGCCGACCGCTTCCCCACCCTCGATGCGCCCGGGTAGCTAAACGGCCGCTACTCCGGGTAGATTATTGACCTCCAACCGTTTGCAGCGCGCGCCCGCCCGCGGTTCCGGCGCCGGCGCGCTTCGCGATCCGCACGCCGTCAGCCGATGGGCGAGACTTTCTATCAGATCATGGGTCGCCACCGCGCCGAGCCGCTCCCCGAGCGGAAGCCCGGCTGGCTGAAGGTGAAGGCTCCCGGCGGCGAGACCTACTCGCGGCTCAGGCACCTCATGCGCGAGCTCGACCTGCACACGGTCTGCGAGGAAGCGCACTGTCCCAACATCGGCGAGTGCTGGAACCACGGCACCGCCACCTTCATGATCCTCGGCGACGTCTGCACGCGGAACTGCGCGTACTGCGCCGTCGCCCACGGGCGTCCGCCGAAGTACGACATCGAGGAGCCCTCCCGGGTCGCCGCCGCGATCGCCGAGCTGGGCCTGCGACATGCGGTCATCACCTCGGTGGACCGCGACGACCTTCCCGACTTCGGGGCATACATCTTCGCCGAGACGATCCGGCAGATTCACGAGCAGCTCCCCAGCTGCTCGGTCGAGGTTCTCGTCCCCGATTTCCAGGGGAACGAGGACTCCATCGCCGCCGTGCTCGAGGCGCGCCCGGAGATCTACAACCACAACACCGAGACCGTCCCCCGGCTGTACAAGAAGGCGCGGCCGGGGGGACGCTACGAGCGGGTGCTGAACATCTTCCGCACCGCGAAGCGCCTCGCCCCCGACATCCCGACCAAGACGGGGATCATCCTCGGCATGGGCGAGACCGTCGAGGAGGTGCTGGCGACGATGCGCGACCTGCGCACCGTGGACGTCGACATCCTCACCCTCGGCCAGTACCTCCGCCCCTCCGACGCGCACATCGCGCTCGACCGCTATTACACCCCCGCCGAGTTCCGCGCGCTCTACGACGCGGGGATGGCGATGGGCTTCCGGCACGTGGAGAGCGGACCGCTGGTGCGCTCGAGCTACCACGCCTGGGAGCAGGTGCAGGCGGCGGGGGTCTGAGCGTGCGCGGCCACCGGGGCATCGGGACGACGACCTGTTGACGATCGGGCTGGCGGCGCGGAGCGCGCGCCGCCGGCCGTTTCTCATTTTCCGGATCACCATGGCGACGAAGAAGAAGTCCGACAACGGCGGAGTGGCGACGAAGGCCGCCGACAACGGCGCCCGCGGCGACGCGATCCGCGGCGACGTCGAGCTGCGGAGGTCGCTCCTCCACTCGATGCTCCTCCAGCGCCGCTTCGAGGAGCGCTGCGCCGAGGCGTACGCGTTAGGCAAGATCGGTGGCTTCTGCCACCTCTACATCGGGCAGGAGGCCGTCAGCACGGGGACGCTCTCCATCCTGCGCCCCGACGACTACGTCATCACGACCTACCGCGATCACGGCCAGGCGCTCGCCCGCGGCATGACGCCGCGCGGCGTGATGGCCGAGCTCTTCGGCCGCAAGGACGGTGTGTCCGGCGGCAAGGGCGGCTCGATGCACCTCTTCGACAGGAAGACGAACTTCCTCGGCGGTCACGGCATCGTCGGCGGGCATGTGCCGATCGCGACCGGTGTCGGCTTCGCGATCAAGTACCGCGGCGGCGACCAGGTCTGCATCTGCTTCATGGGCGAGTCGGTGGTGAACACCGGCGCCTTCCACGAGGCGCTGAACATGGCGGGGCTCTGGAAGCTCCCCGTGGTCTACATCATCGAGAACAACCGCTACGGAATGGGCACCGCGCTCGAGCGCGCCTCGGCGATCCACGACATCTACGAGCGCGGCGCGGCGTACAACATGCCCCGCGCCCAGTGCGACGGGCAGGACGTCTTCGAGGTCCGGCGCTCGGTGAGCGAGGCGGTCGATCGCGCGCGCCGCGACAAGGTCCCGACGCTGCTCGAGATCCGCACCTATCGCTTCATGGGCCACTCGATGTCCGACGCGGTGAGCGGCACCTACCGCTCCAAGGCGGAGCTCGAGGAGCACCTCAAGCGCGATCCGATCGTGCTGCTCCGCGCCGCGATGCAGGACGACGGGGAGATCGACGACGCCGCGATGGCCAAGCTCGACGAGGACATCAAGAAGGAAGTGCAGGACGCGTGGGACTTCGCCGACCAGAGCCCCGAGCCGCCCCTCGAGGCGCTCTGGGAGGACGTGCTGGTCGACACCACGAGCGACGATCTCGCCGCGTCGAAGGCCGACGCGTAACGATACCAGGACGAATCAGATGCCAGTCATCACGTACCGCGACGCGCTCGGCCAGGGGCTGCGCGAAGAGATGCAGCGCGACGACCGCGTCTTCCTCATGGGTGAGGAGGTCGCGGTCTACCAGGGCGCCTACAAGGTCTCGAAGGGATTTCTCCAGGAGTTCGGGGAGATGCGTGTCGTCGACACGCCGATCACCGAGCTCGGGTTCGCCGGCGTCGGCGTCGGCGCGGCGATGGTCGGGCTGCGCCCGGTCATCGAGTTCATGACCTGGAACTTCGCCCTCCTCGCGATCGATCAGGTCGTCAACGTCGCCGCGAAGACGCTCTACATGTCCGGCGGGCAGTTCAAGATGCCCCTCGTCTTCCGCGGGCCTAACGGCGCGGCGCTGCAGCTCGCGGCGCAGCACTCCCAGGCCTGGGAGTCGTGGCTCGCCCACATCCCCGGTCTCAAGGTCGTCGCCCCCGGCACTCCGTACGACGCGAAGGGGCTGATCAAGGCCGCCGTCCGCGACGACAACCCCGTCATCGTGCTCGAGGGCGAGATGCTCTACAACACGAAGGGCGAGGTCCCCGACGAGGACTACGTCATCCCGATCGGCAAGGCCGAGCTCAAGCGCGAGGGCGACCACTGCTCGATCATCACCCACGGCAAGATGGTGCTCGTCGCGATGCAGGTCGCCGACACCCTCGCCAAGGACGGGATTCGCGTCGACGTCGTCGATCTCCGCACCGTTCGCCCGATCGACGTCGAGGCCATCGCGGCCAGCGTCCGGAAGACGAACCGCGCGGTCGTCCTCGAGGAAGGCTGGGAGGTCGCGGGGATCGGCGCGCAGGTCGTCGACTACATCCAGCGCGAGTGCTTCGACGACCTCGACGCCCCGGTCATCCGCGTCCACCAGGCCGACGTTCCGATGCCGTACGCGAAGAGCCTCGAGAAGGCCGCCAAGCCCGACGCCGCGAAGACCATCGCCGCGGTGAAGAAGGTCATGTACATCGATTGATCACCAGCGCCTAACGCCGAGCACCCGCACATGGCCACGAAAGTCGTGATGGAAGCGCTCTCTCCCACCATGGAAGAGGGGCGGCTGGTCAAATGGCTGAAGAACGAAGGCGATGCCGTGAAGAGCGGCGAGCCGATCGCCGAGGTCGAGACCGACAAGGCGGTGATGGAGCTCGTCGCCCGCGCCGACGGGGTGCTGCGCAAGCGGATCCTCGGTGAGGGCACCGCCGCGCCGGTCGGGCAGCTCGTCGGCGTGATCGGCACCGCCGACGAGAACATCGACGCGCTCGTCGGCGGCGCCGCGGGTGGCGCGCCGGCCGCGACGTCGGCGGCGAAGCCGGCCGAGCAGACCATCGCCAACGCGAACGAGACCGCGGGCGCGTCGAGCGTCCCGCGCTCGCGCGATCAGGCGCAGGGCGAGGCCTCGATGCCTCCGCAGGAGAAGGCGGCGTCGGCGCCACCGCAGTCGCCCGGGCCCGGCGCGTCCGCGCCGCGGCAGGACGGCGCGCCGAGCAACGGCGGCCGCGCGAAGTCGTCGCCGCTCGCCCGCCGGCTCGCCAACGAGCGCGGCATCGACATCGGCGCGATGCAGGGCTCCGGTCCGGGCGGCCGCATCGTCAAGCGCGACGTCGAGAGCGCAGCCGCCGGCGGTGGCCAGCAGGCCGCCGCGCGCGCGGCGACGCCCGTGCGTCCGCGCAGCGACGCGGACTTCGAGGACGTCGCGCTCACCCAGATCCGCAAGACCATCGCGCGCCGGCTCTCCGAGTCCATCGGCCCGATCCCGACCTTCTACCTCACCGCGGAGATCGACCTCACGAAGGCGAGCGAGCTCCGCGAGGCGATGCTCGAGATGGGCGACGAGTACAAGGTCTCCTTCAACGACATCATCCTGAAGGCGACGGCGACCGCGCTCGCGCAGCACCCCGAGGTCAACGCGCACTGGCTCGGCGACAAGATCCGCTATCACAATCGCGTGCACCTCGGCATGGCTGTCGCGACCGACGATGGTCTCATCGTCCCCGTGATCTTCGACGCCGACCAGAAGCGGATGAGCGAGATCAGCGCCGAGGCGAAGTCGCTGGCGAAGAAGGCGCGCGAGCGGAAGCTCAAGCCCGAGGAATACACCGGCTCGACCTTCTCCGTCTCGAACCTCGGGATGTTCGGCATCGATCAGTTCACGGCGATCATCAATCCGCCGGAGGTGGGGATCCTCGCCATCGGCGCGGTCGAGGAGAAGCCGGTGATCGTCGACGACGACATCGAGGTTCAGAAGCGCATGCGGCTGACGATGAGCTGCGATCACCGCGTGGTCGATGGCGCCGTCGGTGCGAAGTTCCTGCAGACGCTGCGGCGCATGCTCGAGAACCCGCTGATGCTCGTCTACTGACCCTCGTGAACGATGCGAGCATGACGGGGCCCGAGGCGCGCGCGATCCGCGAGCGTCTCGGGCTTCGTGTCGAGGACCTGGCGGCGGACTTCGACATCCCGCCGGAGACGGTCGAGGCGTGGGAAGCGGAGCGTACGGGCGTGCCGCGCAACGTCGTGCGGCTGCTGCGCTGGCGCGACGCGATCGCGGCGCGCACGGCGACCCTCGAGGCCGCGTACGTCGCGAGCGGAGTCGCGAAGTGCGCCTGGGCCGATTCGTGGTGGGAGAAGCCGGCGCATCGCCCCGGGCGGCGCGGGTTCTCGCAGGCCGTCGCGGAGCTGAACCGCCACTTCGAGAGCTGCCCGACCTGTCAGGCGTGCGCGGCGTTCGAGAAGTCGCTCGACCTTCCCCCGCTCCCCGATCCACCGGCGCCGGGTGGCGTCGTCGGCTCCCTCTTTCGCGCGCAACGCTGGATCGAGACGAAGCCCGAGCCGTTGCGGCCGGCGCTGACCGTCGGCGGCGCGCTCGGCGCCTTCATGCTCCTTCGCGTCCTGCTCGTCGACGTCACGAGCGGGCGCGGTCGCCTCACCACGGACTTCGGCGTCGTGCTTGGCGCGGCAGTGTATGGATTGCTCGTCGGTGGCACCTGGGGGACGCTGCTGCCGCTCAGGCGCCGCAACGCGATCGGTACCGCAGTCGCATTCGTGCTCACCGTGACGGTGGCGGTCGCGCCCTGGTTCGCGCTGACCGCGAACCTGCCCTCCGACGCCGACCCCACCGCCGCGCAGATGGTGGCGTCGTGGGCCTTCCGGATATTCGTCGCGGCACTCGCGCTCGCCGCCGTGCTCGGATGGTGGGCGCGCCGTCCGGCGGCCCCGCCCGTAGCCGACGGCACGGAGTCCGTCTAGCTTCCTCGCATCACCCGCTCTCTCCGCTCCTACTGACAATGGCTTCCTTCGACGTGATCTTCCTCGGCGGCGGGCCCGCCGGATATGTCGGCGCGATCCGCTCCGCCCAGCTTGGCTTCTCCGTCGCCGTCGTCGAGCGCGAAGG
This sequence comes from Gemmatimonadaceae bacterium, assembly GCA_036262635.1. Classification (GTDB taxonomy): domain Bacteria; phylum Gemmatimonadota; class Gemmatimonadetes; order Gemmatimonadales; family Gemmatimonadaceae; genus JABFXC01. The sequence continues at coordinate 6,067 of DATAIN010000861.1, forward strand.
GCTCGGCGGCACCTGCGTCCTCTGGGGTTGCATCCCGGCGAAGGCGCTCCTCGAGGCGGGCGCGCTCGCCAACCACGTGAAGCACGCCGCCGACTTCGGCGTGAACGTCGGCGAGGTGAAGCTCGACTTCTCCGTCGCGATGAAGCGCTCGCGCGCCGTGAGCACCCAGAACTCCAAGGGCGTCGAGTTCCTCTTCAAGAAGAACAAGATCACCTGGATCAGGGCCGAGGGTCGCATCACGGGGAAGAATCAGGTCACCGTGAAGAACGCCGATGGCAAGGAGGAGAAGCACGAGGCGAAGAAGGCGCTGGTGGTCTCCACCGGCTCGCGCGTGAAGGGCCTCCCCCAGGTCGGGCTCGAGCTGAACAAGACCACCGTCATCTCCTCCGACGAGGCGCTCGTCCTCGAGAAGGCGCCGAAGTCGATCATCATCGTCGGCGCGGGCGCGGTCGGCTGCGAGTTCGCCGACGTCTTCAACGCCTTCGGCAGCCAGGTGACCCTCGTCGAGGTCGCGCCTAACGTCCTTCCCGTCGAGGACGTCGACTGCTCGAAGGAGGTCGAGCGCAGCTTCAGGAAGCGGAAGATCGACGTCTTCACCGGCGCGAAGATCGGCGACGTGAAGGTCGGCAAGAGCTCGGTCTCGATGAGCGTCGAGGTGGGCGGCAAGAAGACTCAGGTCGAGGCGGAGAAGGTGCTCGTCGCCGCCGGCCGCGCGCCGAACGTCGAGAACATCGGCCTCAAGGAAGTCGGCGTGCAGCTCAACGAGCGCGGCTTCGTGAAGATCGACAGGAAGATGCAGACCTCGGTGCCCGGCATCTACGCCATCGGCGACGTCGCCGGCCCGCCGATGCTCGCCCACAAGGGCGAGCGCGAGGGCATCGTCTTCGCGGAGTATCTCGCCGGCAAGCACGCGCACGACATGGACTACGGCAACATCCCGGGGTGCACCTACTGCCACCCCGAGGTCGCGTCGGTCGGCCTCACCGAGCAGGCGTGCAAGGAAAAGAAGCTCGAATACAAGGTCGGCAAGTTCCCCTTCTCCGCCAACGGTCGCGCACGGACCTCGGGCGAGACCGAGGGCTTCGTCAAGATCATTCGCGACGCGAAGTACGGTGAGATCCTCGGTGCGCACATCGTCGGCGCGCACGCGACGGAGATGATCCACGAGCTCGTCGTCGCGCGCACGAACGAGTACACGGTCGAGGAGGTGGATCTGGCGATCCACGCCCACCCGACGCTCTCCGAAGCGATCGCCGAGGCCGCGCTCGACTCGCTCGGCAAGATGATCCACGCGTGATCCCCGTGGCCGCGCGCGAGCTCTGGGTGGTCCGCCTCGGCCGGATGGCGTACGGCGAGGCGCTCGAGCTGCAGCGCGCGGTCGCGCGGTCGCGGATCAGCGGCGCGGTGCCGCAGGACGTGCTCCTGCTCGTCGAGCATGATCCCGTCGTCACGATGGGGCGCACCGCGAAGCAGCAGAACCTCACCGCCTCGCCCGAGCTGCTCGCGGCACGAGGCGTCGAGCTGTACGAGGTGGAGCGCGGTGGCGACGTCACCTACCATGGCCCGGGGCAGCTCGTCGGCTATCCGATCGTCGATCTGAAGCGCCACCGGCAGGACCTCCACTGGTACCTGCGTCAGGTCGAGGAGGCGCTCATCGTCGCGATCGGCGGGCGCGGCATCTCGGGCGAGCGGAGCGCGGGCTACACCGGCGTCTGGACGCGCGGGCTCGTGAACGGCGCAAGCCATCCACCTCGCAAGGTCGCGTCGATCGGCGTGCACGCGCGCGACTGGGTGACCTGGCACGGCTTCGCCCTCAACGTCACGACCGAGCTGTCGTACTTCGACCTCATCGTGCCCTGCGGCATCGCCGGCGTCGACATGACCTCGCTGTCGCGCGAGCTGGGAACCCCCGTCGCGATGACGGAGGTCGAGCAGGACGTGGCGGATGCATTCGGCAGGGTCTTCTCGCTCGCGCCGGCCGACGTCCCGGTGGACGCGCTGCACCTCGACGCCCCGACGACCGCCTGATGGGCCGCGCCTGACGCGCCGCGCCTAACGGCCGCGCTGGATCCGGCGGGCCATCGCGCGCCCGTGGAGCAGGCGCTGCAGCGCGGGATAATCGACCTTCGAGTTGTGCCGGCGGTCGAGCGGGATCGGGCATTCGTCCACGACCAGGTCGATCGACGCCCAGCGGAGCGCGACGTCGAGCTCGGCGCGCTCGCCCGCGCCGAGTCGCTGGCGGGCGAGGAGCAGGCGCTTTCCCGACGTCGAGGCGACGGCGATCGTGCGCCCCGGGACGACGAGTCGAGCCGCGCATTCGACCGCGAACGGGTACAGCGTTCCGCGCTCGTCGTCGATCGCCCCGGTGGCCCGGCCGAGCAGCCAGAGCCGGCCGCGTTCGTCCAGATAGCCGAGGTCTCCGGTCCGGTGCCAGACTCGATCCCCGTGACGTACCTTCGTCTCCGCGTCGCCACGCCCGTCCAGATAACCCGGCACGACGTGCGCGCCGCTGACGACGATCTCACCGGTGACTCGCGGCGCGGGCGGCTGGTCGAGCGCGGACACGATCGTCGCGTCGCGAGGGGCGATCCGCAGCGCGATCTCGGGCACCGGCGATCCGACGAGCAGCCCCGCGCCTCCGCGCATCGCGATGAGGTCCGTGCTCGACAGATCGCGCTCCGCGAGGTGCGCAACCGGCTCGGCCTCCGTCGATCCGTACACCGCGACGACCTCCGCGCCGCAGACGGAGTGCGCACGGGCGATGAGGTCGGGGAACACCGGCCCCCCGCCCGTCGCGATCCGGGCGATCGTGGCGAGCGCGGCCCTCGCACCGCTCGCGTTCACGAGCCGATCGACCAGCGCTGGTGACGCCGTCATCCGCGTCGCGCGATGGCGCGCGATCTGGGCCAGCACCGGCGCGGGATC
>DATAIN010000862.1:0-22160 GCA_036262635.1 Gemmatimonadaceae bacterium
CGGCGCTCCTTGCTCGTGAAGTAGCCAAGCCAGTCGAACGCACCTCCGTTGCTGCGGCCCGGCTCGAGCACCCAGCGAAGCGGGTGGTTCGGCGCCCAACGCGCGAACTCGGCGGCAAGCGTGGCTCGGCTGGTGCCGAACGCGGGAGCGAAGGCGCTCGCCTCGAGCGCGTCGAGCGACGGTGCGGAGCCGGCCGGCCCCGCCGCGAGGAGGATCGTGCTGCCGATGGGACGCTGCTGCATGGGCGGCCAGCGGGTGTCCACGACTTCCAGCCGGCCGGTGAGCGTGCCTGGCGGTATCGGCAGCCTCGCGACGTACGCGCTGCCGTCGCGCACGAGCGCCATGCCGACCAGTGCATCGTCGTCCCACGTCCCGCCAGGTCCCGCGACACGCAGCTCGCCCTCCAGCCAGAGCGTGTCGGTAGCCGGCATTCCTGCGGGGGGAACGAAGCGCACTTGCGCCGTCGTGCCCGCACGGGGATACCGGGGCGTGATCGTCAGCGCGTTTGCGTCAGCCGCGGCGAGCTCGCGCTGGCGAAGCGCGGGCCAGGCGAGCGCGATGCCGATGACGACGGCTGCCGCGGCGGCGAGGCCGATCGTCCGGCCGCGCCGCCGACCTCGCGCGCGGGGGACGCTGACGGAGTCGGGCGCGCCTGACGCCACGCCGCTCGTCGGCGGAATGTGTCCGATGCGCTCGGCGAGCGACGGCGGCGGCGCTGTCGGTTCGATCCGTCGCGCGGCCTCCCCGAGGGCGACGTACTCGGCGACGAGTGCGCCGCAGCGTGCGCACCGCGCGGCGTGTCGCCCGGCACGCGTGCGCATCCGTTCGGTATCGCTCTGGTCCGCGACGCGCGAGAGTGTCTCGTCGCTGGGATGCAGCAGCATCGAGGGGATCATCGGGCACTCCCGAGAAAGGCGCGCAGTGCCTGACGCGCGCGGAAGAGACGGACTTCGGAGTTGCGGACGGATATCTCCAGGATGCCGGCGATCTCCGCGTGCGAGTATCCCTCGACCTCCTTCAACAGGAACACGACACGCAGCTCGTCACTGAGCCGCGCCAGCGCATCCTCGAGCGTCAGGCGAGCGTGCGGCTCATCGCGTTGCGCGATCAGCGAGGCAACCCCTGCTGCGTCGACTTCGCGCCTTCGGCGCCCGGCACGAAGGCGCATGAGGGCGAGGCGCGCCGCGACGCGTCGCAGCCAGGGAGCGAGCGGCCCGCGGACGACGTCCCATCCCGCGAGAAGCCGCGGCAGGTCCACGAAGAGCTCGTGGGTGACGTCCTCGGCGTCGCTCCGTTCGGCGAGGAGCCTGAAAGCCACGGCGTACACCGTGCTTCCGTGGCCTTGGTACAGCGCCGCGAGCGCGTCGCGATCGCCACGCATGACGCGCCCGACGAGCACCGCCTCGTGCTCCGGACCGGCGATCGTCGGGTTCGGATGCCGCTGGAATGGACCGGCCATGAGCGCTCTGCCCGAGGTTGGCATGACCATCATATGCCGCCCGCCAACCTGATCTTACACGCCGGATCCGTCCAACCGAAGAAAGCCTGAACGGGCGCGTCGCTACACCCGCCCCTCCGCCCGCTCCCGGATCCCGCGCATCATCCCGCGCTGCATGATGAAGTGCGCCGGCTCGAAGACGAACACGTTCACCGGGCCGAGCACGAGGCCGAGCATGCTCGGCCGCCCCGGGCCGCGCGTGCGCACGATGAGCCGCGTCGTCGTGGAATCCACCGGCTGGAGGACGAAGGCGCCCCAGTTCTCGAGCACCATCGCGCGGTTAGGCACCACATCCGTCACCCGCCAGCCGAAGCGGCGGCCGGCGAAGTAGTCCGCCTGCGTCGCGTACACGGTGTCGCCCGCCTCACGCTTCTGCCACTCGGGATGGATCCGGTCCGCGTTCGTGACCTCGTCACCGACCATCCGCTCGAGCCACGAGTAGCTGTAGAAGCCGCCGCGATCCTGGCCGAGCTGCGCGAGCCAGGGCCAGACGGAGTCCGCCGGTGCATGGATCGTGATGGCGTGATCCACACGGTAGCGCGCGTCGAGCGACGCATCGTCGCCGGGGAGCCGCGTGATGCGCTCCCTCGCGGTCGTCCCCCAGCGCAGGTACAGCGGCCGCACGATCACGACCCCCGCGGCGTACACGAGGAAGGCGACCGCGATCGCCCACGCCGCGCGGTGCAGCGCGGGATGTGGCAGGCCACGCACCCCCACCGCCTCGACGACCGCGATGTCCTCGTCGATGTAGACCTGCGCCGCCTCGAACACCACGAGCAGGAGCACGATGTCGACGATGCTGCCGAACAAGCCGAGCGGGTCGAGGTAGGCGAGGAAGAGCGCGATCGACGCGATGGTCGCGACCATCATCGTCTGCTTCCACCAGCGCCGCAGGACGGGGACGCGCAGCATGCCGAAGCCGGTGGCGAGGTAGCCAAGCATCGCGAGCCCCCAGAAGAGCGTCACGAGCCACACCGGGCCGTCCGCCGCGAGCCAGACGCCGGACGCGGCATGCGCGAGACCGTGAATGATGATCAGGATGCCCAGCAGAACGCGCCTCACGGAGTCCTCCCTGGAAGCGTGAATGTCGTGCAAGCGCTCGCTCCGCACGAAAGCTCGCCGCGCGTCTTGACCTTGTCTGTCGGATTCCCCGGCCGGTCAATGGGCGATTTCCCCTACTGACAGGTCCCCACGCGCCGGACATGCTGGAGCGTCACCATCGGAGGATCTCATGCGCGCCAGCTTCGTACTGGTCACCGCACTCGCGCTCGCCGCGGGTTGCGGCCGCTTCCGCACGCAGCCTGTCCCGCTCCACGGCGAGGCCGCCGCGATCGCGTCGCTGGCCGGCCGCTGGAGCGGCGAGTACGAGGGGCTCGACACCGGCCGAGGCGGGACGATCACCTTCGTCCTCCGCGCCGGGAGCGACAGCGCGGTCGGCGACGTGCTGATGGAGCAGCGCGGCACGACGACGGTCTTCCGCGCGGCGGACGTGGGGCAGAGCCACCTCGCCCACGCGTCTAGCCCGCAGCTCCTCGCCGTGAGCTTCGCCGCGATCTCACCCGAGGAGGTCACGGGGAAGCTCGAGCCCTACACGGCCCCCGACTGCTCGTGCACCGTCACGACGACCTTCCGCGGCCGCATCACCGGCGACACGCTCTCCGGAACCTTCACGACGACGGCGCCGATGCTGACGACGCAGAACGGGCGCTGGCGGATGGTGAGAGAGAAGCCGTAGGCGGGCGCTCGGCGGCTCGGCGCTCGGCGCTCGGCAACTACGGAACGCGGATTGGGCGGATCGAGCGGATCGGCGCGGATCGCTCCGTGCGCCGTCCTGACTCCTCGGCCGCGCGCAACGAGCCGCTGTTGCTCGGCGAACCACTATTAGAACACAGAGAAAGAAGCTTCTCTGTGCTTAGTAGCTGTTCGCCAAAGCAAGGGCAGCAGCCGTATCCGCCAGATCCGCCCAATCCGCGTTCCGTAGCTGCCGAGCGCAGTTACTTGAACCGTAACGACGCCCGACGCGCTGTCTCCGCGAGCACGGCGGCGCCGATGAAGATCGATTCCTCGGCCGCGTGGAAGCGCGGCGAGTGCGCGGCGACGAACTCGCCGCCTGGCTCGCGGGCGCCGATGCGGAGGAAGCAGCCCGGTACGCGCTCCATGTAATACGCGAAGTCCTCTGCCGCGAGGTTCAGCGTGCCGAGCGGGACGAGCGCCTCGCCGCCGAGCACCGCCGTCACCGCCTCGCGCGCGACAGCGGTAGGTGCCTCGGGGTTGACGATCGGCGGCGTGCCGCGCTCGAAGGTGACGCGCGCATCGAGGCGATGGACCGCCGCGGTTCCCTCGGCGATGCGGCGGACCTCGTCGACCATCAGCGTGCGCGCCGCCGCGTCGGTAGCGCGGATGGTCCCGCCTAACGTCGCACGCTCGGGGATGACGTTCGGCGCGGTGCCGGCGTGGATCGTCCCCACCGTCACGACGCCCGCCGTGGCCGGATTGAGGCGCCGCGCGACGATCGTCTGCAGCGCGGACACCACCGCCGCGGCGCCGACGATCGGGTCCGCCGACTCGTGCGGACGCGCCGCGTGCGCGCCACGGCCGATCAGCTCGATCATGAAGGTGTCGGCGGACGCGGCGAGAGGACCCGCGTCCCCGACCACCTGCCCCACCTCGAAGCGCCGGTCCACGTGGCCGCCGAAGATCGCCGCGACGCCGTGGAGCGCGCCGGCCTCGATCATCGCCAGCGCGCCGTCTCCCTTCTCCTCCGCCGGCTGCAGGATCACGACGACGTCGGTCGGCGCCGGATCGCGCTGCAGCAACGCCGCGGCGCCGACGGCCCACGTCGCGTGCACGTCGTGACCGCACGCGTGCATCACGCCGGGATTCCGCGAGGCGAAGGGAAGTCCCGTCGCCTCGGTGATCGGCAGCGCGTCGATGTCGCCCCGCAGCGCGATCGCCGGACGAGCGCGCTCGCGCCCCGGGATTCGCGCCACGATACCAGTTGCGCCGAGCCGGCGAACGTCAGGCACGCCGAGCTCCTGGAGCGCGGCAGTCAGTCGCGCTGCCGTCTCGTGCTCCTCGTGCGAGAGCTCGGGTTGCTCGTGCAGCGCACGCCGCAGCGTGATCAGCCTTTCACGCAGCTGGTCGTCGAAGAGCGAGGCGATGGACGACGGGAGGCGCACCGTGCGCGGCTCCGTCATCGGCCCGCGTCCTTCACTGTCGGCAGGATCTCGCGCCGCACGGTGATCGATTCGATCCGGTCGAGATCCGGCGCGACCCCCATTCCCACCTGGCCCGCGGGGACGGGGACGAAGCCGTCGCGGTCCATCTCCCACTCGGGATGGACGACGTCGCGCTCCCAGTAGCGCCGGCTCGGCGAGAGATCTCCAGGCAGCGAGAAGTTCGGCAGCGACGCGAGTGCGACGTTGTGCGCGCGGCCGATCCCGCTCTCGAGCATCCCCCCGCACCAGACCGGGATGTCGTGGCGCCGGCAGAGATCGTGAATGCGCTTCGCCGGTGTGAACCCACCGACGCGTCCCGGCTTGATGTTCACGATGCGGCCGCTGCCGATGGCGATCATGTCCTCGCAGCGATCGACGCTGGTGATCGACTCGTCGAGGCAGATCGACGTCCGCAACCGCTTCTGGAGCGCGGCGTGGCGCACGAGATCGTCGCGGCCGAGCGGCTGCTCGATCATGCCGAGCGCGAGATCGTCGAGCTTCGCGAGATGGTCCGCGTCCGTCAGATGGTAGGCCGAGTTGGCGTCGGCGGTCAGCGCGACGTCACCGCCTAACGCGTGGCGCACCGCGCGCAGGTACTCGAGGTCCGCGCCCGGCTGGATCTTTGCCTTGATGCGCCGGTAGCCGTCGGCGACGGCGCGCCTCGCCCGCTCGACGAGCGCCTCGGGGCTGGGCTGGATGCCGAGCGAGATGCCGGTCGCGACCCGGTCGCGCGTTCCGCCAAGCATGCGCGAGAGCGAGGTCTCCTGCAGTCGAGCCGCGAGCTCCCAGCACCCCATCTCGATCGCCGCCTTCGCCATGTGGTGGCCGGCGATGTCGCGCTCGAGCAGGTCGTGGACGAGCTCCGGTCCGTCGAGGCGCGTGCGGAGCACACGCGGGGCCAGCCACTCACGAATCGCGTGCCACGCGGTGTCGATGGTCTCCGCGCTGTAGTTCGGCTCCTCGCCGGCCACGCACTCCGACCATCCCGTCGCCCCGCTCGCGTCGGTGAGCTCGACGAGCAGGATTCGCCGCTCCGTGCAGACCCCGGACGAGATCCGGAAGGGCTCGCGGAGCGCGAGCCGGATCTCGCGGAGCGTGATGCGAGCGACGCGGAGCATCAGCGCTGCTCCTCCGCGCGCTCGAGGAGATACCAGCTCGCCGGCGCCGCGGCGAGGAAACGCGAGACGGTGTAGCCATGCGCCAGCGCCCACTGGAAGGCGCGCCGCGTCGACGCACGCCAGCGTGCGGCCTCTTCGGGATGCTCGTCGCGCACTTGCATGATGTCGCTGGGGATGGCGACGCGGAGTGCGCGCGGCACGTCGCCGCCTGACGTTTCAGGATCCTCGGGAATGATGGGGGCCAGGGACCAGGCGTCAGGCACGGCGGTACCGACGACGGCAGTTGCCGGCCCCCGGCCCCTGCCCCCTTCCGTCAGCTCCCACGCCACGACCAGCCGGTCCGTGCCCAGTCCGCGGTGCAGATCGCTCGTCGATTCGCCGTACATGTCCTCGACGTACTCGTCGATCCGCACGCCGAGCAGGTTGAAGTTGAGATGCGCGTTGCGCGCGACGAGCGGATCGAACGACCAGTACATCGTCGTCGCCCCGCTCGCGAGCGCCTGCTCGCGCTGGAATTCCTTGAGGGCGCGGCCGACGCCGCTGTCCCGCGCGCTGGGGTGAACGGCGAGCATGTCCGACCAGTGCACGAGGCGCCCGTTGCGCACGCCGGCCATCCCGAAGACGAAGCCGAGCATCGTCCCGCGCGCGGCGAAGGCGCCCGCGGCGACGCCACCGATCTTCTGCACCACCGTCAGGATGCTCGGCGGGACCAGATCGCCGAAGCTCTCACCCCAGGTGAGGCGCTGCAATGCGACGCACGCACTCAGCTCGGCGTCGGTGCGAAGGGGACGGATGGTGATCCCGGGGCGCATGCGCCGCCCAACGTACCGCCGGCGATTGGCGGGCTCAAGCCCGCAGGTGCACCGCATGGTTCTTGCTTCGAATGGAGCCGACGGGAACGGCACGACGCTCACGCTTCGGGAGGCTCACGATGCGACGTCTCATCCTGCTGCTGCTCGGTTTCGCGCTCGCCTGCACCGACGACGCGCTCGCGCCCAGCGGCGCCGCGCCTGGCCGCGTCACGACCCCGCAGTTCGACGCGGGCCCCCCGCCGCCGCACCAGTTCGGCCCCGACAGCTATCAGGTCGGCCTCTTCACCGGAAAGGGGACCGCGGTCCCCGGCCTCACGTGCACGGACAACGGCGCCGGCGCACGGCAGTGTGACGGATATCTCGCGAGCTCGGTGGACAGCACCCTGCTCGACGTGCGGCTGCAGATCCCCGCGAACGCAACGCAGCCGATCCCGCTCGTCACGCTCATTCACGGCTACGGTGGCAGCAAGTCGAGCTCGGGCGACCTGGTGCAGCCGCTCCTCGACGAAGGCTACGCGGTGCTGCGCTACTCGACGCGCGGCTTCGGGGATTCGTGGGGACAGGTGAACCTCGTCGACGTGCACGCCGAGGTCGCCGACATGCGCAGCATGATCGCGCAGGTGCTCGACGTCGACGACTACGGGCTCGATCCGAATGCGGTCGCGGTTACCGGCGCGTCCTACGGCGGCGGCCACTCCTGGCTCGCCGCGCTCGAGCCGACCTTCACGACGCCGGCCGGGAAGACGGCGCACATCCGCACCGTCGTTCCGATCGCCGCATGGAGCGACCTGCTCTACGCGCTCATCCCTAACGGCCGTGAGAACGAGTCGATCGACCATCCCGGCGGCGCGAAGCTGAGCTTCATCAACGGCCTCTATCTCTCGGGGATCCGGCGCGACATCGCACGCCCCTACCCGAACTACCCGCCGTACTTCATGGCCTGGCATGCGTGGATCGACGCGCAGGAGCCGAACGACCTCGACCCGCTGTATCGCAGCATCGAGGACGGGCTCGCGGGCTACCGCTCGATCTGGTGGCAACAGGAGTTCTGGGCGGACGCCGCGACCGCGGAGCGTGTGCCGGTATTCATGGTGCAGGGGTTCACCGACGATCTCTTCCCGCTGCCGGAGGCGAAGCGCATGCTGCTCGCCCTGCAGACGATCGACCCCGGCTACCCGGTGACCGCGTACTTCGGCGACATCGGCCACCCTCGCGCGAGCAACAAGACCGGCGAGGTGGACTACGTGCTCGGCCTCATCAAGCAGTGGCTCGCGTATTACCTGAAGGGAGCGGGCTCGCCGCCCACCGGCGTATACGCCGCCTTCACGCGGCCGCGCGACGAGCCCTTCGACGCGGCGAACGTCCTCCACGTTCCGACGTTAGGCGCTCTCGCGGCGGACACCGTCTCGGAGCGCTTCCACGGCGCGGCGGTGCTCGTCAATCCGCTCACCGATCCCGCGAGCGGCTTCTTCTGGGACCCGCTCGTGCTGGAAGGCGCACGCGAGCTGCAGCCGTTGCCGGTGCCTCCGGAATCGCCGCTGGTTCCAGGGAGCCTCGCGACGTACGACGTCCCGGTCGCGTCGCTCAGCGGCGGCGGCCCGCTCGTCATCGCCGGCCAGCCGAGCGTCACGCTGCACGCGGCGACCTCGGGCTATCGCGTACAGCTCGACGTACGCCTGTTCGACGTCGATCCCGCCGGGACGAGACAGCTCATCACGCGCGGAACGTACACCGCGGAGAGCTCGACCCCAGGCCGGCCGATCGGCAGCGCCTGGATCACCATCCCGACCTACGGCAACCTCTGGCGCGCCGACGCCAATCACACGCTGCGACTCGAGCTCACCAACGTGGACAGCCCGTACATCACCCCCAGCCGCGTCCCGAGCGCGACGACGGTGAATCAGGTGACGCTGAAGGTTCCGGTGCGGTGACGGCCATGACTCATGAGTGAGGGCACGGCCACGGCCATACGTCTTGCGTCAGGGGCAGAAGGCATGCGTGACGAGTCAGGGTGAACGGCGTTGACTGCAGTGGACGCAGTTCAGCCGCCGTTCACCCTGACGCATGACGTTTGACTTCTGCCCCTGACGCAAGCCTCATGGCAGGGTAGTTCCAACTCACTGCGCCGCAACTCCCTGCCGCCCTCCCTCGAGAAATCGCCGTATCCCCGCCCTCAACTTCGCCGCTGACGGAGCGTCGATGTACATCATGTGCCCCGCGGCGAAGTAGTCGGTGACGATGTTCGGCTGGAGCTCGGGCGCGACCTTGAGCTGCGAGAGCGTGTACTCCACCGCGAAGTACGGCGTCGCCATGTCGTAGTAGCCCATCGCGACGTAGACGCGCAGATACGGATTCTTCGTGAAGGCGCGCTCGAGGGAGGGCGAGACGTCGGCGTAGCCCTGCGTCTGCGGGTAGCGCCAGCGGCCGATGCCGCCGCCGAGGATGTAGTAGACGTCGTCGTTGCGATAGCGCAGCTCGCGACGCACGTAGTCGTTCCACGCAGGCGTGAAGGTGTTGCGGATCGTCGCCTCGCTCGGATCGAGCTGCACCGTCTCGGCGCCCGGGTCGGTGTCGAAGGTCGTGAAGCGGCTGTCGAGTCGCCCGACGATGCGGCGCTGCCCGCGCAGCAGCTCATGGTTGAAGCGCGACAACGTCACCCGCAAATCGTTGTCGAGGACGAACGCGGTGTCGAGCCCCGTGTAGCGGGCGAGCTGCCTGGCGATCCGCGAGCGCTGGTCGCGCGCGAGCCGCGCGCCCATGACGAGCGCGGGCTGGTACTCGCTCACCGCCCATCGCTCCGCCTCGTCGGCGACCTGCTCCACCGTCTTCGCCTGGAGGTCGGGCGCGAGCCGCTTGTGGTACCACGCCGTCGCGGCGTACGAGGGGAGGAAGTTCGCGAAGCCGAGCGGGTTGCCGCGATCCATCGACGACGCCGCGCGGTCGATCACCGTCGAGAGGAGGATGATGCCATTGAGGGTGATGCCGCGGTCGGCGAGGTAGCCCGAGAGGCCGGTCGCGCGCGTCGTGCCGTAGCTCTCGCCGCCGATGTAGAGCGGCGAGCTCCAGCGCGAGTAGCGGGTGAGATACAGCCGGATGAACTCCGCCATCGCGGCGATGTCCTCGTCGAGCCCCCAGAACTTCGCGCCGAGCTCCGGCCGCGCGGCGCGGCTGTAGCCGGTGCCGACGGGATCGACGAAGACGAGGTCCGCCTGGTCGAGCAGCGTCTGCGGATTGTCCTCCATCGTGTAGGGCGGGGGCGGCGCCGACCCGTCGGCGAGCAGGCGCACGCGGCGCGGGCCGAAGGCGCCGATGTGCAGCCACACCGAGGATGAGCCCGGCCCACCGTTGAACGCGATGAGAAGCGGACGCTTCGCGAGGTCGCTGACCCCCTCGCGCGTGTATGCGACGAAGAACATCGCCCCCTCGATCACCCCGCTGCTGTCGTTGCGGATCGGCAGCATCCCCGTCGTCGCCGCGTAGCGCAGCGGGCCGTTAGGCAGCTGGACCGTGTGATGGGTGACCACGGGTGCTTCCTGGGCGCGGCCGAGGAAGTCGCGCACCCCGGCGCGAAGCGAGTCGCGGGCGGCCGAGTCCTGCGGGGTCCGCGGATTGTCGGCGCGGGCGCGGAGCGTGTCGCCGGCGCGCGCCGAGTCGGGTCGTTCAGCGGGGCGCCGGTTCTGGGCCGCGGCGGGCCCGACGAGCGCGGCGAGGAGGACGAGCAGCGCCGCGGCGCGCGACGCGGTGGGGCGAGCGAGTGACATTGCGGCTCTCAACGGTCGAGGATCGAGAAGGACAACCCGTCAGCCGTTGAAGCTGGGCCGCGCCCCGGTGAGCGACAAGGGGCGCCGCCGCGCGCGCCGCGTGTGTCAGATGCAGGCCGGCTCGCCGTCTCCCGCACCGGGCACGAGCAAGTTGCTCGTGTTCACCGCGATCTGGCAGTTCTTCCCGGGCAGCTGCGTGTGCGTCACGCTCGCCGTCCAGAACCCGGCGCCGACGGTGATGGTCGGCGTCCAGACCCCGGCCGACGGGCGGAAGCTGAGCTGCGTCATCGTCGCCGTGTACTTCACCGAGTCGGCGAAGAAGGCTTCCTCCGCGTTCACGAGATTGCGGAGGTCCGACTTCATCGCGGTCACGTACGCCTTCTCCTTCGTGTTGCTGAACTTCGGGATCGCGATCGCGGCGAGGATGCCGATGATCACGACCACGATCAGCAGCTCGATGAGGGTGAATCCCCTGCGCGTGGTCCGAAGCATGGTTCGCCTCCAGAGCGAGTGTGCGGCACCTCACCGCTCGCGCGGGCGCCGCCAGACGCTATGAAGGCAACCGCCGTTCCGGGTGTGCCGCTCGCGCAACCCGTTGCGGGGCGCGACGTTCCCTGCTCTGGGACCTGCGTCACGCGGCGAAGTGCAACCGAAAGACGCGACGCGCCTCGCAGAATGCGCGAGGCGCTGCGGGGCGCGCGACGTTACGAAAGGGCCGACTTCGACTCGCTTCGGGCGCGCGCCTCGAGCTCGGGAACGCGTTCGGCGAGGAGGCGCGTCGTGAAGCGCTGCCCTTCGCTGATGCGCTCGACCTCCACCGCGATCGCGTCCACGGCTTCCTCGAGCCGCCGCAGGCGATCGTCCTCCTTGGCGAGCCGCGACGGCTTGGGTCCGGAGCGGCGGAAGAAGAGGAACTTGGTCACGCCGGCGACGAAGATCAGCGACGCGATGGTCATGACGATGATGGCCATCACCTGCGCGAACACCTGGACATCGTGATCCATCAGGGGCCTCCATGGGACGGGCGATGCACGATCAGGCACCGTACGGCATGAAGGGCAGCGCGGTTTCCGGGCTCGTCGGATGCACGTTCAGGCGAACGAGCGGCGATGCACGATGCACGACGGGAGGCCCGGGGGCAACTGGCGCTGGCCGAAGCCCCTCACTTGCTCCAGGGAGGGGTGATCCCGTTCATCCGCGCGTAGGCGATGAGCTGGCCAAGGTGCTCGTGCAGGTCGCCGGCGACGGCGAAGGACGTCTCGATGATCGTGCGGTCGCCGCCGAAGATCTTGCGCTGTCCGGCAAGCGAATCGGCCGCGAGGGCACCGATGTTCTGCTTCGCGTAGGCGAAGCCCTCGTTCAGGTGCTTCAGGACGTCGGCCTTGGTCGACATCTGCTCGAACTTCTGGAATCCCTCCCGCCCGCGGCCGACGACGGTCGAGCGCGGCGCGGTGAAGGCGACGGGCGCGAAGGTGTAGTACTCGCTCGCGACGTGCATGAACGCCTCGCCGATCGAGCGAACGCCGGCGCCGGGACGCCAGGCGTACTTGTCCTCGGGGATCGCGGTGGCGAGGGCGACAAACTTCGACTGGAGCGAGTCGAGATCGCTGAGAAACTGCTGCCGGATCGCGCCCGCGGCCGGGGCATCGGGGATCCGGCTCTGGGCGGCGACGCTGCCTAACGGCAGGGCGAAGAAGGCGGCGGCGAGCGAGGCGGAACGAAGGCTGCGCATGGGGGAAGGGGTCGAAGGGTCGTGACATGCCACGAGCGTTCGCTGCAGATATAGGGGCCGCGCACGACCGCGCGACAGCGAGACGGTGTCGTCTTGCAGAATGTTGACGAAGGGGGGCGCTCGGCGCGAGCGGGTCCGGGCTCGTGCGCACCGGTCGGGATCGCGACCGTGCTCAGATCTCGAGGTGCGGGGCTTCGATAGGGTAACTGCAACCACATTCGAGGAACGCCTGAGGCAGTGAGACGGTGAGCACGGCCATGAGAAATACCTTGATGGGTGTGCCGTTGCACTTCTCCCCACCTCACCGCCTCGGCGTACCAAAGAGCAGTTGCAGTTACCCTATGAAAGCCCTTAGCGGTTGCCGAGCAGCCGTTGCCGAGCGGCGAGCGCCCTCACCCCTCCACACTCAACCTCGCGATCGTCTCGCGCGCGTTGGTCGTGCCGTAGTTGCCGTAGCAGTTGTTGTAGAGCACCACCGTGCGCTCCGCCTCCTCCGCCAGCTGCTCGATCCGCTCGACCCACGGCGTGAGCTCGGCGCCGGTGTAGAGGTAGCGATACCGCTCCACGGTCGGCACCTTCGCCGCCTCCCAGGTCGCGGCGCGGCGCCCATGCAGCCGCACCATCGCCAGCTTCGGCGTCGTGACCGCGGCGACGGCCGGCACGCTGCTTTCCAATCCCTGCGGCCCGTCGACGATGACATGAGTGAGGCCGAGGTCGCGCAGCATGTCGAGCGTCCAGCCCGTGGACTTCTCGCTTCCGAACCACATCCGGTTGCGGAACTCGACCGTCGCCCCGACCGCGGCGAGCCTGGTCGCCGATTCGGCGATGAGATCCTTGTTCGCCGGGGTCGGGAGAAACCATCGCGGATACTGAAGCAGTACGCCGCCCAGCTTCCCCGCCCTGCGCAGCGGCTCGATCGCGTCGAGAAAGCGCTCCCAGATCGCGTCGTAGACCGGGAGCGGGAGATCCTTGGCGTGGATCCGCGTCTTCTCGAGGAGCTCGGCCGGCATGATGTCGGTGATGTCCTCGGGCAGCCGCGCGACCTCGCTCGGCTGCCCGGTGAGCAGCGCGTGCGCCTTCAGATGAAAGACGAAGCCCGGCGGCGTGCGCTCGGCCCAGAGCGTGGCGTTCGCCTTTTCGGGCAGCGAGTAGTAGCTGGAGTCCACTTCGACGACGGGGAACTGGCTCGCGTAGTAGCGGAGCCGATCCTCGGCGGAGCTGGTGCCCCGCGGGTAGAAGACCCCGCCCTTCACGATGGTCGGATCGGTCCACGACGCGGTGCCGATCCGGATCTCGTGGCCGGCGCGGCGGATCGGCGCGCCTAACGTTTCCGCGGGGGTCCGCTCGAGCGCGCGCGCGGCGCGCTCGCCGGCGTCGGCGAAGCCGGGATCGTGCGCCGGATCGAGGTCGGGCGCGGGAAGCGGAGCGGTTCCACGGGGGGACACGCGTGCCGGCTCGCGCATGGGCCGTGCCGGAGTGTCGCGGCTCGGGCGCGGCGGCTATCCTTGGCGCCATGAGCCCACTCGTCCTCTCGCTGCTCCTCGCCGCCGGCGTCCGCGCCGGCGCCGATTCTCTCACGGCGCCCGGCATCTCCCGCGAGCTCGCGACGTACCGCGCCTCGCGCGTACACGACGTGCGCTACGCGCTCGACCTCGACCTGACGGCCCGCGACACCGCTCGCGGGCACGTCGCGATCCGCTTCCGGCGGACGGGCACCGGCGACGCGATCGTCGATTTCCGCGGGCTCGCGTTAGGCACGGCCGTCGTGAACGGACGCGTCGCGGAAGGCGTCGCCGCCAACGGCGCGCACGTGCGGGTCCCGGCCCGGCTGCTGGTGGCCGGGTACAACACGCTCGACCTCGACTTCGCCGCGGCCATCGCGCCCGCCGGCGCGAGCATCATCCGCTTCCACGACAGCGGCGACGGGGCCGATTATCTCTACACTCTGCTCGTCCCCGCCGACGCGAACGCCCTCTTCCCCTGCTTCGACCAGCCGGACCTCAAGGCTCGCGTCTCGCTCGCGCTGAAGGTGCCGGCGCGCTGGACCGCCGTCGGCAACGGGGCCGTTCGCGACTCCGCGCTCACGGACTCCACGAAGCTGTTTCGCTTCGCCCAGTCGGAGCCGATCAGCACCTACCTGATCGCCTTCGCCGCCGGGCCGTGGAAGACCGTCACCCGAAGCGTCGGCGGGCGCGCGATCACCATGTACGCGCGCGCCTCGCGCATCGCCGAGGCGGAGAGCGATTCGCTGATCGAGAGCAACGCTCGCGCGCTCGCCTGGCTGGAGCGCTACTTCGGCACGCCCTTCCCCTTCGGCAAGTTCGATTTCGTGCTGGCGCCCGCGTTCCCTTTCGGGGGGATGGAGCACCCCGGGGCGGTGTTCTACAACGAGGAGAGCTTCATCTATCGCGAGCGTCCGACGCTCACGCAGCGGCTCGGGCGGACGGCCACGATCTACCACGAGGTCGCGCACCAGTGGTTCGGCGATTACGTGACGATGACGTGGTTCGACGACCTCTGGCTGAAGGAGGGCTTCGCCACCTACATGGCGGCGAAGATGCAGGACGCGCTCGACCCGGCGTCGCAGGCCTGGAAGACCTTCTACCTGCGCAACAAGCCGGCGGCGTACGGTGTCGACGTCACGGAGGGGACGACGCCCGTCTGGCAGGCGCTGGCCAACCTCGACCAGGCGAAGAGCAACTACGGCGCGATCGTCTACAACAAGGCGCCGGGAGTGCTCAAGCAGCTGAACTATCTCGTCGGGGACAGCGCCTTCCAGGCCGGGCTGCGCCGATATCTGCGCGCTCACGCGTACGGCAATGCCACCTGGCGTGACCTGCTCGGCGCAATCGGAACGGCGGCCCGGCGCGACCTGCAGCCGTGGGGGCGGCAGTACATCCTGCGGCGCGGCGCGCCAGTGCTCGAGGCGACGGCGGCGCGCGTGGACACCGACGCGAGCGGCGGCCGTCTGCGCAGCGTCAGGGTCTCGCAACGGGGCGCACAGCGTGCGTTCGGCGCTGCGCCATGGCCGATCCGCACGCAGCTGCTCGTGTGGGGCGCGGACGCGGGAGCGCCGGGCGCGACGCTCCCGGTCGAGCTGCGCGGGGCGACGACGGTCGCGTCGCTCCCCACGGCGGTCGCCGAGCCGGCGCTGATCTTCCCGAACGCGGGCGACTACGCCTACGCGGTGACGCTGCTCGACGGTACCAGCACGCGGTGGGTCGAGCGACGGATCGGCGGCGTCACCGATCCGTTCCTCCGCGCGATGCTCTGGGGTGCGCTCTGGGATCTCGTTCGCGAAGCGCGCTACTCGCCGGCGAGCTACGTCCGCCTCGCCGGCGCGGAGATGCAGCGGGAGCGCGACGAGCAGATCGTGAGCAGCGTCCTCGCCCGCGTCGCGCGCACGGCGAACCGCTATCTCGACATGGCGCAGCGCGACACGCTGCTCCCCGCGCTCGAGCAACAGCTGCTCGCGGTCGTGGCGGACACGACGCGTGCCTACGGGCTCCGGAAGTCGCACCTCGATGCGCTCGTCGCGGTGGCCGGCACACGGCCGACGCTGGAGCGGCTGGCCGGCCTGCTCGACGGTGATTCCCTCCCTGGTCTTCCCGTTCGTGCGCCGACGCGGTGGGCGATCGTGACCACGCTCGTCGCGCGCGGCATGCCCGGCGCCGAGCAGCGCATCGACGCGGAGCTGGAGCGCGACTCGACGAGCGAGGGGCGGCGGCGCGCCTTCGTCGCCGGAGCGGCCCGGCCAGCCGACTCGAGCAAGGCCGAGTATTTCCGCCGGTACTTCGCCGACAGCACCCTGAACGAGGATTGGGCGACCGCGAGCCTTGGCGCGTTCAACGCTCCGGGCCACGAGCGGTTGACGATCCGCTTCCTCGAGCCCGCGCTCGATTCCCTCCCCTGGATCCAGCGCAACCGCCGGATCTTCTACCTCGGCTCCTGGCTCGACGCGTTCACGAGCGGACAGACCTCCGCGGAGGCCGTCGCGATCGTGGATCGGTATCTCGCCGCGAACCCGCGGCTCCGCGCCGATCTGCGGTCGAAGGTGCTGCAGAGCGCGGACGAGCTGCGGCGGACGGTCGCCATCCGGGCCGCCTTCGCGGGCGCGCGTTAGGCAGGCGCGGGGGGCCAGCAGGGACGCTCGGGCTGCCGGACCGCAGCCCGGGTTCCAGCCGTCAGACGGAAGCCGCGACGCGGAGCAGTGCGCCGATTCCTTCACCGCGGTCGTCGAGCAGCTCCGCGGCTTCACCGGACACGACCTCGATGGTGGCATCCTCCCCGCTCGCGGCGCGGACGACGTCTTCCGCGTCATCGGGCTGCCGCTCGATGAAGTGGCGCGTCAGCATCAGCTCGCGCGCGGCGCCGGCGTCCACCGCCTCGCGGGTCGCCTGCAGTCCGGTCACCGCGCGCGCGGCCACGCTGGAGAGCTCGAGCATCGCGTCCACGTACTGCGAGTCGCGCGCACGACGCAGGGTGGAGGCGCCGAGGGCCGCCGCGGCCGCGATCTCGTACGGCGTCGCGTTGCGGGCCAGGTTGGTCGTGAGGAGGGCGCGCCGCGCGAGGCAGTCGGGGAGCGAGGCGAAGGCGCGTCGCGCGCCACCTTCGGCGCCGCCGATCACGATCCATGCGTCGCCTTCCGCCTTCGAGAGCAGGACCGCGTCGAGCTCGGCCGGCGATCGCGTATGGCCGACGCTGGTCAACCGGCCACGCAGATAGCGGTACACGTCGGCGCGCTCATCGTCGGTCACGGCGATGAATGCGGGCGTGTCCTCCTTGAGCGCGCGCAGGTACGGCGCGACGAGTACGCCGCGCCGCCACGCGACGAGCGTCGGCATCGGCACCGCCTGCGGCTCGGCGTACACGACCCCTTCCGCGGTGATGAATGCCGCCCAGCCCGGCGCGCCGATCCCCTGCCTCAGCCGGTTCGTTTCCGCGTCGAGCAGGGCGATGCAGCGAGTCAGCTCGGCGCGCTCGGCGCGCTCGTCCGCGGGCACGGCGGCGCGAATCCGCGAGAGCTCGAGATCGAGAACCTTGCTCCAGACGTCGCGCAGCAACGGGTCGTCGGCGTGGCCGTCGAGGTAGACGCTCAGAACCTGGCGCGATCCAAGAGAGCTGACGAGCTCCCGTAGCTGCTGGCTGGTCAACACGCATCCCTCCGTCGGTGCTCGGCGAAAAACATACGGCCATGCCGGCGGGCCAACTGTCCGACTTTGTTAGGGCCGCGTGTCGGGGTTTCGCTGCGCTTCGTCACGGTGACCGAGCCGCGTGCGTCGGGTTTCTCCCCCGTGAGCGTGGCGGCAAACACCCGGCATGTTCCCGTCCTTTTTCCGACTTCTCCACCCGGGGGGCCGCGGCACCTTCGTCACAGGTTGATCGATAATCGCCATCGGCCCGGAGGGAGCATGCGCGTCTCACGCCTCGCAACCGTTCTCGTCATCGCCGGCGCGGCCTGCGTGACGCGCCCCGGAACCCTGGACCAGTCGCTCGCACCCGGGGCGCAATGGACCGCCACCATCGCGCAGGAGAACGGCGGCACGCTGCACGGCACCATCACCTTCGTCCGCACCGAGCCCGTCGAGCAGGCGCGCGCCATCTTCGCGCTCGCCGGGGGAACGCCCAACGCGGTGATTCCCTGGCACGTCCACTTCGGCGTCTGCGGGAACGACCGCATGATCGTCGGATCGCCGGCGAACTACCCGCCCCTCGTGCTCGGCAACAACGGCGCGATCAACGCGATCGCGCAGCTTCCGGTGCAGCTCGCGGACGCACAGGCCTACGTGATCCATCTGCACGCATCACCGTCGGACATCCACAGCGTGATCGCCTGCGCGCCGCTGGTACGGGGAGAGCCCGCGGCGGCGGTCGCCGCGCGGGCGCCGTGATGCGGCGAGGGTGACCGGCGCGCTTGCCCCGCTCCGGTCACCCCGACATGTTGCGGCGGGCGCCCGTCGGGCGCGCGACCGCTCATGCCGACCAGGACCGACCGGAAGATCTCCCTCGCCTTCATCGGCGGGCTCATAGTCTTCGCGCTGACCGCCTTCGCCGCGCTGGGGGCGATGCAGCGGCTGGCGCGCGATCGTGCCCTGGTCGCGCACACGTACGACGTCCGCGGCGCGCTGCAGCAGGTGGACGCAGGCCTTCGCGCGGCGAAGTCCGACGTCCGCAGCTTCCTTCTCACGGCGGATAGCGGCTATCTCGCCGGATATCGCGCGAACGTCGACAGCGCGGTTCGCGCGCTGGCCTTCGTCCGGCAGCTGACGGCCGACAACGCGGCGCAGCAGGCACGGCTCGACACGATCGGGCGTCTCGTCGACGCGCGGCTGCGCGGCTTCGAGGGGACCGTGAGGCTCCCCAGGGCAGCGCCGAGCCTCGCGGTGCCGACGGTGCGCGCGCAGCTCGCGGCGGGCGAGGCGCTCTCGACGAGCCTCCAGGCTTCGATCGCGAAGATGGACAGCGTCGAGCTGGCGCTCATGCGCAGCCGCGCACAGGCCCAGGACCGCAGCGAGCGGTGGGCGCGCCTGGTCGTCGAGGTGCTCGCCGTCCTCGGCATCGCCCTCGCCGCGGCGATGTACCGTTCGATCCGACGCGATCTCGCCGCGCGGACGCGGACCGAGGAGGCGCTGCGCGAGTCGGAGGCGAAGTTCTCCGGGATCCTCGCCATCGCCGCCGATGCGATCATCACCATCGACGACGCGCAGCGCATCGTTCACTTCAACCACGGCGCCGCGGAGATCTTCGGCTACACGGAAGACGAGCTGCTCGGGCATCCGCTCGACATCCTCCTTCCCGAGCGGGTCGCGGTGCAACACCGTGCGCACGTGCGGGCGTTCGCGTTCGCCCCCGAGCAGTCGCGCCGGATGGGGCAGCGCCGACAGGTGCTCGGGCGGCGCAGGAACGGCGAGGAGTTTCCGGCGGATGCCTCGATCTCGAAGCTCACCACACCGCACGGGATGCTCTTCACCGTCGTGCTCCGCGACGTCACCGAGCAGCGCCGCCTCGCCCGTCACGAGCATCTGCTCGCGGAGGCGGGGCGGCGACTCGTCGGCACCCTCGACTACGAGAACCTGCTTCGCATCGCCACCGAGCTTCCGGTCCCGGAGATCGGAGACTGGTGCGTGATCGACGTGGCCGAAGAGGCGGAGGCCGGTCGCCGCGAGCTGCGCCGCGTGGTGAGCAGCCACCGCGATCCGGCGATCGAGTCGCTGCTCCGGACGCTCGAGGCGCGCGGGCTGAGCGAGGACTCTCCCTCGCGCGTCCTCGACGTGCTGCGCACGGGAAAGGCGGAGCTGATCCAGGAGATCACCCCGGACTGGATCGAGGCGCACACCGATCGCGAGGACCTCCCGATCCGGCGCGCGCTCGATCCGCGCTCCGCGCTCCTCGTTCCGCTCACGGTCGGCGAGCGCGTGATCGGCGTGATGAGCGTCTGCACGACCGGTGGACGACGTGCACTGGATGCGCACGACCTCGCGTTGACGCAGGCACTCGCCGACCGCGCGACGCTCGCCATCGAGAATGCGCGGCACTACCTGCTCGCGCAGCGCGCGACCGCGGCGCGCGAGGAAGTGCTGAGCATCGTCTCGCACGATCTCCGCAATCCGCTCAGCGCGGTGGCGATGTACGCGCGCGTCCTGCTCGAGCATCCGCCGGCCGACGACGACGAGCGCCGGAACATGTACCGCGCCACGCTCGACGCGACGGATTGGATGCACCGTCTCATGCAGGACCTGCTCGACGCGGCCAGCATCGACTCCGGCCGGCTCTCCATCGAGGCGGAGCCGCAGTCGGTCGCGCATCTGATCGAGGCGGCGATCGGGATGTTCGAGACGCGGGCCGCCGCGCAGCAGGTCACGCTGGACGCCGAGCTCGCTCAGCAGCCGCCGCTCATCCTCGCCGACGCCTCGCGCATCCTCCAGGTGCTCGGCAACATCCTCGGCAACGCGCTCAAGTACACGCCGGCGGGGGGCACGGTCACGGTCGGGGCCGCGCCACGCGGAGCGGAGGT
This sequence comes from Gemmatimonadaceae bacterium, assembly GCA_036262635.1. Lineage (GTDB taxonomy): Bacteria > Gemmatimonadota > Gemmatimonadetes > Gemmatimonadales > Gemmatimonadaceae > JABFXC01. Next base: position 20,154 of record DATAIN010000862.1, read on the forward strand.
GCTCTTCTGGGTGCGCGATACGGGATCGGGTATTCCGACGACGCACCTTCCTCACCTGTTCGAGCGCTTCTGGCACGCCCGCGGCGCGAGCCGCACGCGCGGCACGGGGCTCGGCCTCGCGATCGCGCGCGGAATCGTCAACGCGCATGGCGGCCGCATCTGGGTCGAGAGCGTCGCCGGCGCGGGAAGCACGTTCTTCTTCACCCTGCCCGTTGCCGACAGCACCGCCGCGCGAGAGCAGGAGCACCAGCTCCCGCACGCCTCGGGGACGACCAGGCCGGGCTGAGTCGCCGGTCAGCGGTCGAACGCGATCCGGCCGTCGGCGGGACAGGCCTTCCGCATTCTCATCAGCGCACGCTCGCGGATCTGGCGCACGCGCTCGCGGGTGACACCCAGCGTCGCGCCGATGCGCTCGAGCGTCTGCGGCTCCCCCCCGTCGATCCCGAAGTGCAGGCGCACGACGGTCGCCTCGCGATCGCGAAGGCAGGCGAGCAGCTCGCTCACCGCCTCGGCGAGCGATTGTTCGACGACTCGCTCGTCGGGAGACGGCACGCGCTCATCGGCCAGACGCTCGAGGAGCGATGGACCGTCCTCGGCGGACTCGTCGCCGTCGAGCGAGACGTCGCGGCTCGCGACGCGCAGCGCCGACTCGACCTCGCGCACGCTCACGGCGAGCCGGGACGCGATCTCGCGATCGGTGGGCTCGCGGCCGAGCTGCTGGCCGAGCACCGTCGCGTGATGCTGCAGCCGCCGGCGGGCGTTCTCGCGGGCGAGAGGAATGCGCACGACGGCGCGCTGCCCGTTCAGCGCCTGCGCGATCGCCTGGCGAATCCACCAGACGGCGTACGAGATGAAGCGCACCCCCTTGCTCTCGTCGAAGCGCTTCGCGGCATGGATGAGGCCGAGGTTGCCCTCGTCGATGAGGTCCGAGAGCGCGACCCCCTGATGCTGGTACAGCTTCGCGACGGAGACGACGAAGCGCAGGTTCGCGCAGACGAGCGCGTCGAGCGCGGCATCGTCGCCGCCGCGGATGCGACGCGCGAGCTCGGACTCCTCCGCTCGCTCGAGCAGGGGATAACTGGCAATCTCGCGAAGGTAGATCGTCAGCGAATCGGCCGGGTGGGCTCGATCGGTGCTGCGGTGATTGGCGGCCATGCGCGGACCCTTCTCTGATGTAGCGGGTGCAGCACGAGAAGGAGTCTAGCAAGGCCATGATGGGCGAGCAGTCGGCGCGCCCTTTACGCCACGTAGGCGAAAGGTGGACGTCGCGGCGCCCGAACACCCGGCAGATCGACGAACGAAGCGCGGCCCCCGTGATCGGTATCGCTACCATTCACGGGGGCCGCATCGCTGGCGGCTGCCGTCCTCTGCTTCGATCGCTTCCGCTCATCGGTTCTCGAGGCCGATGAGCGTTGGCCCGGGCGGCAGTCTTGCCCTTGTCGGACGGACCCGACTCAGGTGCTCCACGATCGTGGAGCCTAGGTTGTGTCCAGCGGCCTCACAACCTGTCCATCGGCGTCGAAGTGCCGATGGGCATCCTTCCGACGGCGTCCCGCGGGAAGGCTCCGTCCATCGCTGTCCGTGCGGTGAACGCGAGGGAGATGATGCGACTTTCCGGGAAGCCCCGCCATCCGGAAAATTCCGGACACGGGCGCCATGAACATCGCGCCACAAAAGTCGCGAACTGACTGAGATCTCGACGCTGCGCCCTCGCGCCGCACGGCCGCGCGCGGTCGATCTGCCCGAACGGTCAGTCCCTGCCGAAGGGCGTTCGCGAGGGGTCTGTCGCCGAAGGCCGGGTCCGCTCTACCTTTCGCGCGGCCACAACCGCGCCGCGACTCCTCGTCGCGGTGGTGATACCATTGTCCCCAACGTTAGGCACATGTCGAGAAGCTCGTTCGCGCGCCGCCGTGCGGCTGCCTGGGTCGCCGCGCTGGTCGTCGCCGGCGCCTGTACCGCCGGAGTGGATCGGATGGTCGGGCCGAGCTCGGTCGAGGCCCCCTCGCT
>DATAIN010000863.1:0-2283 GCA_036262635.1 Gemmatimonadaceae bacterium
CGCGGAGCTTCCGCGCGTCGGGTAGCACCATCTCCACTCAATGACCCACTCGACTTTCCGTCCCCGCGCCGTCGTCGTGACCGGCGGCGCCGGCTTCATCGGCTCCAACCTCGTCCGCTGGCTGCTCCGGAACGAGCCCGAGCTTCACGTGGTGAACCTCGATGCCCTCACCTACGCCGGGAACCTCGAGAGCCTCGAGGATGTCCGCGCGCGTCACGGCGCGGACGGGGATGGACGGTACCACTTCGTCCACGGGGACATCCGCGACGCGGCGTTCGTCGCCCGGGTGCTTGCCGGCGAGGCGACCGAGCCCGATACGAACCGCCAGGCCCCGCGGCCCGATGCGGTGCTCCACCTCGCCGCCGAGTCGCACGTCGATCGCTCGATCATGGGGCCGGCGGCGTTCGTCTCGACGAACGTGCAGGGCACGATGACGCTGCTGGAGTCCGTCCGGGCGGAGCTGGCCGAACGGCCGCGCCGCTTCCGCTTCGTCAACGTCAGCACCGACGAGGTCTACGGCTCGCTGGGCGCGAACGACCCGGCCTTCACCGAGCAGCATCCGCTCCGGCCCAACAGCCCGTACTCGGCGAGCAAGGCCGGCGCCGATTGCCTCGTGCGCGCATACACCGAGACCTTCGGCCTCGAGTGCCTCACGACGCGCTGCTCGAACAACTACGGACCGTACCAGTTCCCGGAAAAGCTCATCCCGCTCATGATCACGCGCGCGCTGTCCGATCAGCCGCTCCCCGTCTACGGCGACGGGCGCAACGTGCGTGACTGGCTGCACGTCACCGATCACGCCTCGGCGATCTGGGCGGTCTGTACGCGCGGACGTGTCGAGGACGAGGTCTACAACATCGGCGGACGCGCCGAGGAGGCGAACATCGACGTCGTGCGCCTGCTGCTCTCGGTGCTCGGGAAGCCGGAGTCGCTGATCACCTACGTGAAGGACCGCCTCGGACACGACCGTCGTTACGCGATGGACAACACGCGCATCTCGACGACCCTCGGCTGGGAGCCCCGCTACACCTTCGATCGGGGAATTCGCGAGACCGTCCAGTGGTACGTGGAGAACCAGGATTGGTGGAAGCGCGTGCAGAGCGAGGCTTACCGCGCGTCACAGGCGCTCTACCTCTCCACGCACGCCGTGACCTCGTGAAGGTGCTCCTCCTCGGCGCGGGCGGGATGCTCGCGACCGACCTCGCGAAGAGCGCCCAGCGCGAGGCAACGATCGTCGCCGTCGACCACTCGCGGTGCGACGTGACGGAAACCGGCGCCGTGGCGCGGCTCGTCGGCGCCGAGCGGCCGGACCTCATCGTCAATGCGAGCGCCTACACCGCGGTCGACAAGGCCGAGAAGGAGCAGGACCGCGCGATGCTCGTCAACGGTGAGGCCGTCGGGACACTGGGAGAGATCGCCGCTCGACTCGACATCCCGCTCGTCCATTATTCGACGGACTACGTCTTTCGCGGCGACGGCCGACGGCCATATGGGGAGGACGACACGACCTCGCCGGTGAACGCGTACGGCGCGAGCAAGCTGCGCGGCGAGCAGCTGCTCGCCGCATCCGGCGCCCGCTCCCTCGTGATCCGGACGCAGTGGCTCTTTGGCGTCGCCGGAAAGTCCTTCGTGCGAACGATGTGGGATCGGGCCCGCTCGGCGCAGCCGACGCGCGTCGTCGACGACCAGTGGGGGCGGCCGACGTACACCGTCGATCTCGCGCGGGCCACCTGGCGCGTCATCGCAGCGGGGGCGACCGGCGTCCTGCACGTCACCAATGGCGGCCGTCCCGTGAGCTGGTTCGACCTCGCCGCTCGCGTCTTTGCCGCCGCTGGCGCGTCGGAGCTGCTCACGCGCTGCAGCACCTCGGATTACCCCACGCCGGCGGCGCGCCCGGCGTTCAGCGCCCTGGATACGTCGCGCGCGGCGTCGCTGCTCGGCGGCGAGCTCCCGGACTGGTCGTCGGCGGTGGACCGCTTTCTGGCGGAGCTCGGGGCGACTGCGCTTACCGGTTCGCGCCACTGAGATGGGTGCTCGCCTCTCGGCGCGGGAGCGCATGAGCCTTCTCTGGTACGACGTCCGTGCCGCCGTCGCGGTGGGCGTCGCCGTCGCGTTCGACGTGGTGATGCTGCCCTTGCACCGGTGGCGCAACCGTGGTCGTCGCGGCTGGAGCGTCTGGGACCTCTGACGTCGACGTTTCGAACGCGCACGGGCATCACGGAGCCACAGCGCTAACGGCGGCTGCGCTCAGCGGCGGACGCGTGCCCGGTGAAGCACCTGCTC
>DATAIN010000864.1:0-2291 GCA_036262635.1 Gemmatimonadaceae bacterium
ACGGAATCGGTGCGCGCCTTTCCGGCGATTGCCCCAGATACACGAACGCAGGCGCCCAGCAGAGAATCCAGAGCAGCCCGCTCTGGATGCGGACGCCGTCGGGCACCACGCTGCCGGGACTTCCGCCGTAGACGACCGGCCCGAGCGCGGCAACAACCACGACCAGCCGCAGCATCCGCTCGGCACCTCTCGGGACCGCTCGGCGCTGCGCCGCGACGGTGGTCACGCCAGTGAAACGACCATGGCGGTCGCTCCCGATTCGGCGTCGCCGAGCAATTGTGCAGCGACCGGCGCGAACTGGCGCTCGTAATTCCACTCGTCCACGATGCGCAGCTTCCCCGCCACGCCCATCGCCCCGAGCTCGCTCCGATGTTCGAGCAGCCACCGCAGCGCGTCCGCGATCGAGCGCGGGTCCTCCGGCGCGGCGGCGATCGCGTAGCCAGGACGGACGAAGGTCTCGCGCCAGTCCTCGAGATCGCTGACGAGTAGCGGAACTCCGCAGGCGAGGTAGTCGAACGCTTTGTTCGACGCCCCGACCATCGTCTGCATGTTGACGTCGCCCCCGTTGCGCGGGACGAAGGCAAGCCCGACTTCCGCGTTCGCACAGAACTCGAGCAGTCGGTCACGCGAGAGCAACGGACCAGCATTGACGATCGACCCCGGAGCACCCCGTGCGTCGGCGCGCGCGACGAGCGCGTTGACATGTCCCTGCGCGCCCGCCGTTTCATAGCCGCCGAGGGTCAGGACTACCGCCCCTCGGAGCTCGGCGACCGCGTCGGCGAGCGCGAAGGGAAGGCGGCCCGGAACCAGCGTCCCCTGATACGCCACCCGCAGAGGTCCCTCGGCGGAGGCTCGCCGGTCGCGAACATCCATCAGGCGCGGGCAGTTCATCACGACCACTGCCTGTACCTCGAGCGTACGCGCGACGTATGCGGCGCGCCCCAGGCTCGGAACGACGACCGCGCGCGCCCGGCGCGCGAGCGCTCGGCGCGCCCGCATGCAGAATTGCACGAGTATCGACGGACTGGCCTCGGTGTGGACGTCGTGCTCGTGATAGACGACGGGAACCCGTGCGAGGAGTGTGGCGAGAAGACCTGCCGGCGCAGCGAAGGTGTCGGACACGTAAAGCCAGTCGGGGCGGAAACGGATCGCCATCCAGGTCGCAAGCAGAGCGAACCGGAGGAAGGCGATCTTCTGGGAGATGCCACGTCCCTCCCGGAGCTGCGTCAGCCCGATGCGAGGATGAGCCGGCATCGTGATGTCGCCCCCGATCACCGGCCTCGTCCCCAGTATCCTGACCTCCGCGCCACGCTCGGCAAGAATCTGCGCACCGTGTACTACCGGCGGGTACGCCGCGGGATTCGCGAACTGCAGGTACAGCACCCGCCGCTGGGAGGTGCGCATCAATGCGCCACCGCGCGGCGCGGGTGATCGGGGTGCGCGGCGTCGGCCGCCAGCCAGTCGGTCAGCGTTGCGATGCGATGCGCGTAGGTGTGATGCGTTGTGACGAGCGCGAGACCGGCGCGCGCCACGCGTGCGCGCCGCTCGTCGTCGCGCAGATATCGCTCGATCTTCGCGCGCGCTTCCCGTACGTCGTCGAAGCACTCGATGTTCTCGCCCTCGGTAAACAGCTCGAGCACCGCCGGCGTCCGGGTGGTAAGCGAGAAGGCGCCGCACGCGGCCTGCTCGAAGGTCCGCATGTTCGGCCCCGGCCAGGTCGCGACGTCCATGACGTTGAGCATGACACGCGTTGACGCGCAGACCGCCCCGAGCTCCTCACCGCGGAGGGGCCGTCCCGCCCATCGGGCGCGAAGTGGCGATGATGGGCGCGTCCGCGTCTTCCAGTAGTCGCTGCCCCAGATGCGCAGGTCGAGGTCCGAGAGCTGCTCGAGAAACGCCTCTCGTTCTGGGCGCCACGTGCCGACGAAGCAGACGTCCGCCTTCCGCGCCGCGTCGGCGCCCCCGGGGACGTGGAGCTCCGTGTCCGCTGCGAACGGGAGATACGCTGCGTGCCGGGCCCCCAGCCGACGGAAGACGTCCACCCACGCCGGCGAGGATGTGCCGACGCGGTCGAAGAGCGGCAACGCGGCGATTCGCTCGATGTCGAGGCTGTGCGGGCTATCCGGAAACACGCAGTGGAGCGCGGTGTCCGGACAGCGTGCGCGGATCTGGCCGAGGGTTCCCGGGCGCACTCCCGTCGTGTCGATCACGAGGAGCAGTTGCGGGCGCACCTCGTCGACCAGCCGGAGCAGCTCGAGGTTCGATTTTCTCTCCCACGCGTCGACGCGCAC
>DATAIN010000865.1:0-2856 GCA_036262635.1 Gemmatimonadaceae bacterium
GATCCCACCCCGTCGCGTGCGCGGGAACGATCTCGATCTCGGGACGCACGTGCACGAGATGCAGCGTCGCCGGTCGCGACATCACGGCGAGCGCCGTCTGCGCGAGCCGCAGGTCTCCCGCGCCGAGATCGGCGGCGATCACCGCTGAATGCGGCAGCCCGCGCGCCCGCCGGTCCACCGCGAGCACGGGGACGCTCGCGTGCCGGATGACGCGCATCGTCGTCTCGGCGCCGAAGGCGCGCGCCATCGGTGAATGCTTCCCCAGCCCGATGACGATGAGGCTCGCATCGGTCTCCGCCGCCGCGCGGACGATCTCCGACGTCGCGCTTCCGAACTCGACGCGCAGCTCCCAGTGCTCGCCCCCCGCGCCGCGAAGCTGCCGCTTCACGCGATCGACGGTGGAATCGGTGAGCACCGGATCGTTCGCCCACGTCGCCGCGTCGAGCACGAAGCCCATCGCGTGCACCGGAAGGGACTCGAAGACGGTCACCGCGCGCACGCTCCCCCCGGTTCGCGCGGAGAGCTGCGCGGCGATGCGAAGCGCCGCGGCCGCGGCGCGGCTTCCATCGGTGGACACCAGCATGCGACGCGTGACGTCGGACAGGGTCGGCGTCATGGGCGCCGAGATCGCGGTGTCGAGGGGCCTCAACTGGTTGATGATGTCGGTGCTCATCGGGTCCTCCTGGCTGTCGCGGGGCTTCGCCGGCGCGCCGCGCGCGCGGCTCACGCGCTTCTTCAGGGTGTCTCGCGTCAGTCGCGAACGCCGTCGGGAGAACACCCCACCAATGCGAGCGGCCCTCTCCGGACAGCGGTCGGGGGGAACCCTACTTCACTTGACCCCTCCCCCCGACAGACCGGGCCGCAAGCCGGGCGTATCCTCGGTCATCAGGGGAAGTGCGGTCGTGATGGTCGCACCCCATGCCGACAGGTTGCCCATGCCACGATTCCGTTTCATCATCGCGCGCCTCCGCCGTCTGCTGTTCCGCGCGCCGCTGCTCGGCAAGCTTGCCGGGGCGAACGCGCTGGTCGGCGCGGTCGCCGCCGCGTTGCTGCTGCTGATGGCGCCGCACGGTGAGCGTCAGCTCCTGCTCGCGCTGCCGCTCGCGCTGAGCCTCCTCGTCAACCTGCTGCTGCTGCGCCTGGCGCTCCGCCCGCTCAGCGAGCTCGGGGAGACGATGCGCCGCGTCTCGGCCGGCGACCTCTTCGCCCGCGTCGGCAAGTCGCCGCTCGCCGACGATGACCTGGCCCACATCGGAGTCACCGTCAACACCCTGCTCGACGGCCTCATCGCCGAGCATGCGCGCGTGCGCGAGCTGGCGGCGCGCGTCATCGAGACCGCGGACGACGAGCGCTCGCGCATCGCCCGCGGCCTCAACGAATCCACCGCGCAGACGCTCGCCGCGGTCTCCCTCCGCACCCACTCGGCGCTCGCCCATGGCGCGAGCCCCGAGGTCGCCGAGGAGCTGGGCGTCATCCGCGAGCTGACGGTGGACGCGATGGAGGAGCTGCGCACGACGTCGCAGGTCCTCTATCCGAGCGTGCTCGACGACCTCGGCCTCGAGGCGGCGCTGCGCTGGCTCGCCCGCCGGCTGGAGGCCGACGGCGAGGTGGAGGTCAACGTCGAGACCGAGGGACTCGCGCCCGACGTCCCGCGCTCGGTCGCGCGCGCTCTGTATCGCGTCGCCGAGGAGGCGACCCGGAACGCGGTGCGGCACGGGAGGCCCTCGGTCATCCACATGCTGATCGCGGCCGAGCGCGGCCGCGTGGAGCTCACCATCACCGACGACGGCGGCGGCTTCGACGTCGATCGCGTGGACGGGCGGGCCTCGCTCGGGCTGGCGATGATGCGCGAGCGCATCGCCGGGCTCGGAGGCCGCCTCACCATCGAGAGCGCGCCGGATTCGACGACGCGCGTCACCGCTCGCGTTCCGCTCCAGCAGGCGAGGGCCTCATGACGACCGAAACCATTCGCGTACTGCTCGCCGACGATCATCTCGTCGTGCGCGCCGGGTTGCGTGCCCTGCTCCGCTCCGCGCCCGACATCACCGTCGTCGCCGAAGCGTCGAATGGCCGCGAGGCGGTCGACGCGACGGCTCGTCTGCATCCGGACGTCGTGGTGATGGACCTCTCCATGGCGGAGCTCGATGGCGTCGCGGCGACGAAGCGCATCGTCGCCGATGGCGGGAAATCGAAGGTGCTCGTGCTCACGATGCACGCCGAGGACGAGTATCTGGTCGACGCGCTCGCCGCGGGCGCCTCGGGGTATCTCGTGAAGAGCGCCGCCGAGCGCGAGCTCGTCGACGCGATCCGCGCCGTGGTGCACGGCGACGTCTACGTCCAGCCGGCCGCGGCGCGGGTGCTCGCGCGCGGGGTGCGGCACCCGAACGCACCGGCCGACGATCAGGCGCGGCTGCAGCGCCTCACCGGCCGCGAGCGCGAGGTGTTGCGCCTCGTCGCCGAGGGCTACAGCGCGGCGGGAATCGGCGAGCGGTTGTTCATCAGCCCCAAGACGGTGGATACCTACAAGCAGCGGATCGCCGAGAAGCTCGGCCTCGCCGGACGGCCGGACTACGTTCGCTTCGCGCTGCGCACCGGGCTCCTGCCGGCCGACGTCGCGCCATCGCCCTGAGCTCCGCATGACGACCGCGCCGACGGCCCGGGCGCCCTTCGCCTACGCTCCCGGTGAGGAGCGCAGCGCGTTAGGCGCGCACTTCGAGGCGATCATCGCGATTGCCGCCGACGCGATCATCTGCACCGACGCCGGCCAGCGCATCACGCTCTTCAACCGCGGCGCCGAGGTGATCTTCGGCTACACCGCGGCGGAGGTCGTCGGCCAGCCGCTCGGCCTGCTCATGT
>DATAIN010000866.1:0-6042 GCA_036262635.1 Gemmatimonadaceae bacterium
TGGGGACGGAGTGGGGACGGAGTGGGGACGGAGTCGACTCCGTCCCCACCTCACTCCTCCGGCAGAATCCCCAGCTTCAGCGACCTCCGGCCGTACTTCTCGCGCACCGAGTCCATCGCCGCCGCGAGCTCGCGCTGCCTCGCGGTCTCACGGACCGCGCGCTCGTCCTCGAAGAGCATCAGCTGCCCCGCGCCCGGCCCGCGCGTCAGGTGCGACGCCGAGACGCCGATCAGCCGCGCCGCGACGCGCCGCTTCCGTCGGAGCTGCTTCAGCAGCTCCTTCGCGACGGGCGCCATCGCGTGATACGTCGTGATCGGCTCGTCGAGCGTGCGCGCCGCCGAGCGCAGGGTGAAGTCGGTGTCCTTGAGCTTCACCGTGACCGTACGCGCGGCGTACCCCGATTCGCGCAGGTCCGACGTCACGCGATCGACGAGCTGCAGCAGCTCCACCTCGAGATCGCGGTCGTTCATCAGGTCGCGCGGGAACGTCTCCTCACGCCCCATCGACTTCGGCTCCTCGCGCTGGTGCACGATCGAGCTGTCGATGCCACGCACCATCTCCCACAGCCAGCCCGCCGCGCGCTCGCCCAGCCGCCGCTCGAGCTCCTCGCGCGGCACCGGCAGCACGTCCTTCACGTCGCGCCAGCCGCACTTCGCGAGCTGCTCCTGGAACTTCGGTCCGATCCCGGGAAGCTCGGCGAGCGTCAGGCGGGCGACGAACTTCTCCTCGTCACCCGGCGCGACGACGTATACGCCATTGCCGCCCGTGCCGTCGCGCGGCTTCGCCAGCTCCACGGCGAGCTTCGCCACCAGCTTGCTCGTCCCGCCGCCCATCGAGATCCGGATGCCGGTCTCGCGCTCGACCGCGGTCCGCACGGTGTGCGCGATGTCCTCGAGCGAACGCCCGCGATAGATCGTGTCCATCGCGGTGGTGAGATCGAGGTACGCTTCGTCGGGTGACGCGCTCTCCACGTCGGGGGCGAAGCGCTGGAGGACGTGCACGATCTCCTCGCTTTTCTGCGACGTGAGCTCGCGCGGCACGGGGACGCACATCGCCTGCGGACAGAGCTTCACCGCGCGCGAGATCGGCATCCCCGAGCGCACTCCGTACCTGCGCACCTCGTACGTCGCCGAGCACACGACGCCGCGGCTCTCCGCCGACCCGCCCACGATGAGCAGCCGCGCCTTGCCCGCGCCCTCGGGGTCCGCCATCCGCGCGAGCTGGACGTAGTACACGTCGCAGTCGGCGAGCAGGATGCTGCGCGGCCGGGGCGGAGAAGCGGTGGGCGACGACATGGCTACTCATTATACGCCGGAGCTGGCTTCGACGGTCATCGCCGGAACTGCCCGATCACCAGGGCCCCGGGATAGTCGCCGAGACCTCGGAGCTGCCGCTGGGTTGACAGGACGCAAACTCTGCTGAAATATCAACCATGTTGATTTTTCAGCAAACAGCCTCCGCCTGGAGACCCATGCGAGCACTCGCTCGAAGGAAGACAGTCCTTGTCGCGACCGCGGGCCTGCTGGCCGCGTGTGCCCCCACCGCGGCCCAGCGCACGACCGCGCCCACGCCGGCGCCGCGACGGTTCGACATCGTTCCCGTCGTCGAGTATCACCAGCACATCGCGGGACCGACCGCGGTGGCCTACATCGCGCCCCCGCCTCCGCTCCCCGCGATCGCGCGCCCGGCCGATCTGGCCACGCGATCCGCAGCATGTCGCGAAGCTCCGGCGCTTCTTCCGCGCACGACCCGCGGATGAAGAACGTCTACTTCGACCTCGCGACCGTCGTGAACGAGAACCTGCACACCGAGAGGGTGGATCTCGTGGCGCGACGGCTGCGGCAGATCGGTCTCGAGCGCATACTGTTCGGCTCCGACACGCCGGTCCTCGATCGGCCTCGCCCCCTGCAGGCGTGGGCCACCTCTCGCCGCCGCATCCCGCTCTCGGACGACGAGCTCCGCGTCATCGCGAGCAACGCCGCGCCGTACATGCCGTGACCCATCCTTCACACGCTCCCTGAGGATCCGATGCCCCGCTCGACTCGCCGCTTTCTCGTCCTTCTGCTCGCGATCGGCGTCCCTGCCCTCGGCGCGAGCGCGCAATCCACCTCGGCCGCCGGTGGCACCACCGCGACGGCCACCGCGACCGCGACACGCGGTCCCGAGTACGAGGCGGTCCGCCGCGCGGTGCTCGACTACGTCGAGGGATTCTACGAGGGCGACACGACCAAGTTCGTCCGCAGCATCCGCCCCGACGTGTACAAGTACGGCTTCTGGCGCCCGCGCGACTCGACGAGCTTCCAGCCCGAGCAGATGAAGTGGGAGGAGTTTCTCTCCTACGCGAACCGCGTCAAGGCGAACAAGCGCTTCGCCCCCGCGACCGCGCCGAAGGACGTCGTCGTGTTCGACCTGCAGAACATGACCGCGAGCGCGAAGGTCACCGCGTACTGGGGAACCGACTACGTCCTGCTCGGCAACTTCGACGGAAAGTGGATGATCACCTCCGTGCTCTGGCAGTCGCCGCCGAAACGTTGACGCGTATATTCACGGCGACCCGAGCGGACGCGAGCCAGTGGCGCCAGTGCTGTCGGAGTGGGAGAGCTTCTACGTAATCGTCGGCTCGTCGGCCGCCGCGCTCACCGGGCTGCAATTCGTCGTCATAACGCTGGTGAGCGGTCTGCGCCGCCGAGCCGGCACGCGCGAGATCGACGCCTTCGCCACGCCGACGGTCGTGCACTTCGGCGCGGTGCTCCTGGTCTCCGCGGTGCTCAGCGCGCCCTGGGGGACGCTGCGCAGCCCCGCGCTGCTCCTCGGCGCGCTCGGTGCGGCGGGGCTGATCTACACCGCGGTCGTCACGCGCCGCGCGAGCGCGACGAAGAACTACAAGCCGGTGCTCGAGGACTGGATCTGGCACGTCGTCCTCCCCTTCGTCGGCTACGCGACGCTGCTCGGCGCGGCCGCGACCTTCGTCAGCCACGAGCGTGACGCGCTGTTCGCCGTCGGCGCCACCGCGTTGCTCCTGCTCTTCATCGGCATCCACAACGCGTGGGACACGGTGACCTACATCGCGCTCGAGCAGATCGAGTCCCCCGCTGCCGGCGAGCCCGCGTCCCCCGAGCCGGCTGCTTCCCGCGACAAGCCGACGCCGGTGGAGCTGCTCTAGCGTCGGCGAACTACGCAACGCGGATTCGGCGGATCGGTCGGATCTGACGGATCGATCGCCTCGGGGGCGGGCTCCGCGGGCACGCTGACGGTGCACGAGCCAAAGGATTCCTTGGGGGCACGCCTGGCGAGATCCTCTCGCCCCGCGCGCCCCAAGAATTCTTTCAAGGCTCGTTGCGAGCTTCCGGAAACACGGAGCCAGGCACACCCGGGGAGCGATCCGACCGATCCGTCCGATCCGCCCGATCCGCGTTGCGTAGTCCCCCCGCCCAATCCGCGTTGCGTAGTTCGCCGTTCGATCAGCTTGCGTAGTTCCCTCGCCCCCATTGCGCGAAACGCCGCGTTTTCGCACGCTTGTCGGGTCCGCTCTCTCGGAGACAGTGCATGCCCGCGACCTCCCCCCGCCACGACTCCGGCGACGTGCTCGTCCTCGTCGGTACCATGAAGGGCGCCTTCATCTTCTCCTCCGACGCGAAGCGGAAGAAGTGGACGATGGACGGGCCGCACTTTCCCGGGCAGGCGATCTACTCCCTGGCGTTCGATCAGCGTGGCGGTCGTTCGCGGTTGCTCGCGGGGACGCAGAGCAGCCACTGGGGCGGCACGATCCGCCTGAGCGACGACTTCGGCCAGACCTGGGTCGGACCCGAGCGGCAGGCGGTGCGCTTTCCCGAGGGCTCCGGGCTGTCCCTCGCGGGGATCTGGCAGATCACCCCCGGTCGCGCCGATGAGCCGGACGTGCTCTGGTGCGGCGTCGAGCCGGCCGCGCTCTTCGAATCGCGCGACGGGGGCGAGAGCTGGGAGCCGGTCGAGGGGTTGCTCAACCACGAGCACCGTCCGAAGTGGATGCCGGGTGGTGGCGGGCTCTGTCTGCACACCATCGTCGTCGATCCGCGCGACAGATCGCGGATGGCGATCGCCATCTCGACCGCGGGGTTCTACCGTACCGACGACGGCGGGAAGAGCTGGCGGCCACGCAACAACGGCGTGCGCGCGGTCTTCCTGCCGAACAAGATGCCGGAGTTCGGGCAGTGCGTGCACAAGGTCGCGCATCATCCCTCGCGTCCAGAGCGGCTCTTCCTCCAGAACCACTGGGGACTCTACCGCAGCGACGACTGGGGCGACTCCTGGCAGGACATCGCGAACGGCGTCCCTTCCGACTTCGGCTTCGCGATGGCCGCGCATCCGCACAACGCGGACACGGTGTACATCGTCCCGATCAAGTCGGACGAGTTCCGCGTCGTCCCCGATGCGAAGCTCCGCGTCTATCGCACGCGCGACGCGGGCGCGTCGTGGGAGCCGCTCACCAGGGGGCTGCCACAGGAGGACGCCTTCGAGTGCGTGCTGCGCGACGGGCTCGCGACCGACACGCATGATCGCGCCGGCATCTACTTCGGCACGCGGAGCGGGAAGGTCTTCGCCTCGTCGGACGACGGCGACAGCTGGACCTCGCTCGCCGACGCGCTGCCGCCGGTGTGCTGCGTGAAGGCCGCCGTCGTCGCCTGACGCGCATGCCGATCTCGGTGATCGTTCCGCGCGCGCTCACGCCGTACACCCGCGGCGTGGGGACGCTCGTCATCGAGGAGCGCTGCCGCACCGTCGGCGACGCGCTCGCCGCGGTGGCGGCGCGCGTCCCCGCGCTCACCGACCGCGTGCTCACCGAGCAGGGTGAGCTGCGGCGTCACGTCAACGTCTTCGTCGACGAGGAGAGCGTCCGCTTCATCGACGGCCTCGCCACTCCCGTCCCCGACGGCTCGACGATCACCATCCTCCCCGCGGTGAGCGGCGGGTGAACGACACCTACATTGCGTGGTCCTAGGCCGAGCAGCGGGCGGCGAGCACACACTCCACCATCTCCAATGACGATCTTCGATCCTTCGCCGTCCCCCTGGGCCGGCCGCATGCGCAGCATCTTTCGCATCGTGGCGGGCGCCATCTTCATCACCTTCGGTACGATGAAGCTGTTCAACTATCCGCCGATGCCGCCGGGGCAGCCGGCGGTCACGCTCATGTCCGAGGTCGGCATCGCGGGGATCCTCGAGTTCGTCGGCGGGATCCTCATCACCATCGGGCTCTTCACGCGCCCCGTCGCCTTCATCCTCGCCGGCGAGATGGCGGTCGCGTACTTCCAGTTCCACTTCCCGCAGTCGTTCTTCCCGGGGGTGAACATGGGAACCCCGGCGATCATGTACTGCTTCTTCTTCCTCTACCTCGTCTTCGCCGGCGCGGGGCCGTGGAGCGTCGACGCGGCCATCGCCGGCCGGCGAGCCGCCGACCGTTAGGCGCGGCCGGCGCGGCTCACCGCCGCGCCGCTCACTCCCGGACTCGAGGACGAGCCGCTGAGCGCGATCCTCGCCCGGCAAACCCCCACGCCGCAGCACTACGCCTTCGCGATGTGCTCGTCCTACCGACCGCTGCCAACGCGCGCTGAGAGCCACGCCAGGCTCTCGGCGCCGTGGACGCGCCAGTAGCGCCAGTCGTGTCCCCCCGCGCTCTCGTGATACTCGTGCGGGACGCGCAGCGCCGTGAGGCAGTATTCGAAGATCCGGCTCTGGAAGGCGAGCGGATCCGAACGCCCCGCGTCGAATCGCAGCGCCGGCATGTGATTCGTCCCGTGTGCGGCGAGCTCGCGCGCCAGCGCGCAGGGATCCCGCGCGGCCCAGGTCGATGAGTCGACGCCGAAGCGCGCGCTCCAGTACGGCCACCGTCCGCCATAGGCCTGCGCGAGACCCGCGGCCCACGAGCGCGACGTCTCGCGCGTCACTCCGGCCGGCGCGAGCACACCCGAGTGGCTCCCCGCCACGCTCCACGTCTCCGGATGCTTCAGCGCGAGCGTCACCGCGCCGTACCCGCCCATGCTCGCGCCCGCGATCGCCCGATGCC
>DATAIN010000867.1:0-4409 GCA_036262635.1 Gemmatimonadaceae bacterium
AGACCATAGCCGGTCAGACGCGAAAACCCGGCAGCTCGACGGAGCATGCCGGGTTTGGCTCGTTGTCTTCTGGAATCGAACCGGGGCTGTCCCTGTGCCTGGAACCGCCGCTCACGCGCAGATCCTGTTTCTCCCCCCCGACTTCGCCTTGTAGAGCGCGCGGTCCGAGCTCTCGAGCAGCTCGTCGTGCGTCACCGGATCGCTTCCCTTCGCGAGCGCGACGCCGACCGAGATCGTGATCGGGAGCGACTGGCCGCTCTCCAGCGCGAACTTGTGCTCGTCCACGTTGCGCCGCAGCCGCTCGGCGAAGGTCATCGCACCCTGCCACGCGGTGTCGGGAAGCATGATGACGAACTCGTCGCCGCCCAGTCGCGCCACGGTGTCCGTCTCGCGCGCCGTCTTGAGCATGATCGCGCCGAGCTCGCCGAGGACCGTGTCGCCCGCGGCGTGGCCGTGCGTGTCGTTGATCTCCTTGAAGTGGTCGATGTCGACCATCAGCACGGCGAGCGTCGAGCCGCGGCGGCGCGCCTGGCGCCACTCGCGGCTGAGCCGCGACTCGAAGGCGCGGCGGCTCACGCAGCCGGTGAGCACGTCCGTTCCCACCAGCTCGACGAGACGCCCGCGCATCTCGTTGTAGCTCTCGCCGAGCAGGGTGAGGTCGTCGGGACGCACGTCCTTGCTCGCGTCGTACTCGCCCATGAAGTCGCCGATCTCGACGCGCTTCACGAACATCCGGAGCTTGTTCATCCGCTCGCGGAAGTTGCCGAAGATCATCACGAGCACGCCGCTCACGAAGGCGAAGAGCGCGCTGTTGACGATGAGCACCGTCCAGAGCGGCGCCGGCCCGGCGATGTGCGGCGGGATGAAGCGCGACGCGACGATGTACGTCGCGATCGTCGCCACCGCCGAGGCGATCCCCAGCGGGCGGCCGAAGTAGAAGACCGTGAGCTGCAGCCCGAGGAAGCCGAGGATCAGGATGCGGTGGAACTGCGAGGGCGGCGCGCTGAAGTAGACCAGCGCCGCGACCATCACCAGGTCGGCGAGCAGCGTGACGACCGGGATGATCGCGGGGAGCCCGGACTCCGGCGTCCGCCGCTCGATCATCCGGCTCATCAGCGCGGTGAAGACGAAGTACGCACCCGCCGCGGCGGCGACCGGGAGCCACGCGCCGCGGCTGTCCCCCGCGCCGTAGCGCACGACCGCGCCCACGCCCGCGACGAGCACCGCCGCGTAGCGGATCCAGCGCTGCCAGAGCAGCACCTGCCGCTGCAGCTCGGAGCTGTCCTGGTGCAGCTCGGCCTGAATGACCGTGTAGTCGCGCGTGAAATCGCGCGACGTGTCACGCTCGTTAGGCGTCGAGGGCGTCGGCGTGTACGCCGAAGGCTGCGTAGCCTGCGTCGTCACGAGTGAACCGCTCGGTCGCCGCGAAGGGTGGAGTGCATGAGTTGCGCTGGGGATCGTGCACGGGCGTCCCCCGCTGGGGACGCTCCTTATTGGACGCCTCACACAGCGGAAGGACACGGCGCCACCCCCCGGGGGTCACCCGCCCCCTTGTCGGACAGGACCCGTTGCGGTCTGTGACCGGAGTCGCACGTGGGCCCCCGTCTTGCAAACGTTTACCTCACCCCCCGCCGCGCGACTCGCCGTCCCACAGGGGCAGGCCATCGGTGCACGTGCGCGCGGAAGCCGCAGAGTCAGAACCATCCGGGGGGAGATGAGCATTCGCAGCGGGATCGATCTGATCGATGAGAGGCTGGGCGGGCTCCAGCCCGGCCGGGCCTACGTGATGACCGGGGCACCGGGTACCGGGAAGACGATCGCCTGCCTCGAGTTCCTCTTCGCCGGACTGAACGAGGGCGAACAGGTCGCCATGCTGACCGTGGACGACCCGGGGGACATCCTGGCCCAGGCGGAGTTCCTCGGCATCGATCTCGACGACGCGCTCCGCCGCGAGCAGTTCGTCCTCCTCCGCTACCAGCTCGACTTCGCCCGCCGCTTCAGCCGCGCGGTCTCCCCGGAGACCGCCTTCGACGAGCTTCGCCGGCTGCTCGGTCCAACGACACCAAAGCGCTTGGTCATCGACAGCATCGCGCCAATCGTCGATGCCGGTCAAGCTTCAGGCGCGGGCGTCACCGCGGCCCTCGCCTTCCTCGACAGCCTCGGCGCGACCTCGATGGTCACCTTCCCCGGTGATCTCGCCGGCCTCTACGACCGCCGGCTCGAGCCGCTGATGCAGCGCGCCGGCGCGATCCTCCACTTCACCGCGCAACCCGATCGCACCGGTCAGATCGAGGTCCGGAAGGTCCGCTACAAGGTGCCCTCCACCGCGCCGATGCGCTTCCAGATCAATCCCGGCACCGGCATCGTCCCCCTCGCCGACTCGCGCGCCCGCCGGCAGGAAGACCTTCCCGACGACACCCGGCGAAAGCTCCTGCTCCTCGACCTGGCGGGAGGATTCCCGGCCGAGCACCTCGCCGCGCTCCGGTCCGGCTTCGACGTCTCGGTCCGCGGCGGGGTGACCAGCGCCCTGTCCAACCTCATGCAGTCGGCGGTCGGCGCGATCCTCATCGACGTGAAGCGCGACCTGGTCCGCGACGCGATCGTTCTCGTCCGCGAGCTGCGTCGCTCGGGGAGCCGCGCGCCCATCGTCCTCATGACGGCGTACCGGCTGCGCTCCACCGATCGCGCGCGCGCCCTCCGCGCCGGCGCCGACGACTTCGTCCCCGCCGACGTCGCCCCCGACGAGCTGCTCATGCGCGTCGAGAGCGTCGCACGCCGCGGCCGCTCCACCGCGCAGCCGGTCGTGGACGCCGACGTTCCGCTCGTCACGCAGCCACAGAACGGGAACGGGTTCGAGCCCTTCGAGGGCGACGCCTTCCGCGACGCGGTGCGCGCGCACATTACCGGCGACCGCATCCCCTTCTTCACGATCGTCACCGTGCGCGTCGCACATGGCGAGGCGGCGGATCTCTCGAGGCTCGCCCTCCACACGATGCGGGTCGAAGGCGGGGATCTCGTCGGCGTCGACGGCGACGAGGTCTCCGTCTATCTCCATTCGGCGCGTCGCAAGGACATCACGCCGTTCATCGAGCGGCTGCGCGAGGAGTGGCGGCACAACGGCCACGGCGAGCTCGAGATCGACGCGTTGAGCTATCCCGCCGACGAGCAGCGAGTGCAGTCGATGCTCGGCCAGCCCGCCTGAGATGCCGCGCGCTCGCTACGGCCTGGTCGTCCTCCTCTCGACCGCGGCGCTCATCAGCGCGGCGGTCGTCGCCTACGCGCGGCTCGCCGACCGTCCGCCGCGTTCGCTGTCGGAGCTCGTCGGGGAAGCGAGCGACACCTTCGCCGTGCACGACGCCGCCGACATCAGGCCGCACGCCGACGCCTATCGGCGCTTCGCGGTCGAGGATTCGATCTGGCGCGCGCGCAACGATCGCATGCTCCTCCGCTGGCAGACGTCGCTCGGCGCGGTCTGGCACATCTCGCCGCGCCAGCTCGTCCAGGACAGCGCCTTCTATCTCGTCCGCGATCAGCGTCTCGCCGACGCCGCCGATCTGCTCGGCCGCTGGCTGGTCGCGCATCCTCAGGACGACGAGCTCCGTGTCGAACACGCACGTCTCCTCGCGCAGATCGGCCGCGTCGACGACGCGTTAGGCGAGTACGCGCTCGCCGTCGGCCGCCGCGCGGGCGACCGCGAGCTGCGCGACGAGTACGCGGCGGCGCTCCTCCAGGCGCGCCGCTACGCCGAGGCGGCGGACCAGTACCGGCGGCTGCTCGCCGCGGATCGCGCGAGCATCTCCGCGCGGCTCGGCCTCGCGCGCGCCCTCTCGTGGGGCGAGCAGCCGCGCGCCGCCGAGCCGGTGCTGCGCGATCTGGTGCGCGCGCTTCCGGGCGACACGACGGTGCTCGCAATGCTGCACTCGGTGCGCGCCGCGATCGATCCCACCGCCGAGGAGGCTGCGGCGTGGGTGAGCGAGGAGCCGCGCTTCGCACCCTACCGTCTCGCGTACGCGCGCGCCCTCGTCGAGGCGCGTCGGCCCGCGGCCGCGGTCGCGCAGTTCGACACCCTGCTGATGGCCGGCGAGAGCGTCGCGCTCCTGCGCGAGGCGGCGGGCGTACATGCCGCGATCCCCGACTCGGTCGGCTCCGCGCGGCTGCTCGGCCGCGCGGTCGCGCTCGCGCCCGGCGACAGCGCCCTTCGCCGCGACTACGCGAAGGCGCTCTCCTGGTCGGGCGATACCCGCGGCGCGATCGAGCAGCTCACCCTTCTCCTGCGCGAGCATCCGAACGCGGACGATCTGCTCATGCGCGGGCGGCTCTATCTCTGGAGCGGCGATCAGAATCGCGCCGAGCCGGACCTCATCGCATCGGCGCGCATGTCGCCGCGCGTCGAGACGTATACCCTGCTC
>DATAIN010000868.1:0-4823 GCA_036262635.1 Gemmatimonadaceae bacterium
CCACCC
Source organism: Gemmatimonadaceae bacterium (assembly GCA_036262635.1). Taxonomy (GTDB): domain Bacteria; phylum Gemmatimonadota; class Gemmatimonadetes; order Gemmatimonadales; family Gemmatimonadaceae; genus JABFXC01. The sequence continues at coordinate 7 of DATAIN010000868.1, forward strand.
TGTCCCCACTCCGTCCCCACTCCGTCCCCACCCCGTCCCCACTCCGTCCCCACCCTGTCCCCACCCCGTCCCCACCCCGTCCCCACCCCGTCCCCGCCCTCAGGCGAAGGTGTACGCCGTGAGCGCGAGCAGCCCGACCAGGGTCGCGGCAAACACCAGCACGTAGGCCATCGCGAGCGCCCCGGTCTTCAGCAGCGTCCGCGGCCAGCTCTCGCGGTGCACCCGGCGGAGGGCGAGCACGAGGTAGACGACGATCGCGGTGATCGCGATCGGCTCGAGCACGTCGAACGCTTTGCTGAACGCCGCGGGAATTCCGATCGCGGCGAGGACGAGAAACGCGAAGGCGTGCAGGTGCAGGGCGAAGATGAAGTGCGCCGGGTAGCGGCCCTGCCGACGGTACAACGCGCGCAGCGCCAGCGCGAAGACCGGGAGGAGCACGAACATCGCCTTCGGCCGGTTGTGAAGGAACGCCTCCTGGAACTTCGCCGGGTCGCGGGAGACGCGCGCGAACGGCGACTCGAGCTTGCCTGTGACGGCACGCTTCGCCGAGTCGGCTGCCGCCGCCCGCGCGCGCGCCTTCGCGATGGAATCCGCGTGCGCCTCACGGCGCTCGTCATCCGTGATCTGGAACCGGACGGTGCTGGTTCGGGGGATGAGCGCGAGCACCGCGAAGTAGACGACGCTCGCGGTGAGGTAGAGGCGCAATGGTGACACGTAGCGCGCGCGGCGGCCCGCGAGATACTCCGCGGTCAGCAGCCCCGGGCGCCTGAAGAGCGCCGCCAGCGTCGTGATGAGCTTTCCGTCCCAGTGGAAGAACTCGTCCGCCGCTTCGTGCGCCAGCTCGCTCAGTCGCGGGTCGGCGTCGGTCTCCTTCTGGCCGCAGGCGTGGCAGTATCGCCCGACCAGCTCCACGCGGCAGTTCAGGCAGCGGCGGAGTACGGGCGTCAGCGCTTCGCTATTCCCACTCGATGGTTGCGGGCGGCTTGGAGCTGACATCGTAGACGACTCGGTTGACACCATCCACCTCGTTGATGATGCGGTTCGAGATGACCCCCATCACGTCGTGCGGAAAATGGTACCAGTCGGCGGTCATCCCGTCCACCGATGTCACCGCCCGAAGCGCGACGACGTTGTCGTAGGTCCGCTCGTCGCCCATCACTCCGACGCTGCGCACCGGAAGCAGCACCGCGAACGCCTGCCAGATGTCGTCGTACAGCCCCGCCGCGCGGATCTCCTCGAGGTAGATCGCGTCGGCCTTGCGGAGCACCGCGAGCTTCGCGCGATCGACGTCGCTCAGCACGCGGATCGCGAGGCCCGGCCCCGGGAACGGGTGCCGACCGACCATCTCTTCCGGCAGGCCGAGCTCACGACCGACATTGCGCACCTCGTCCTTGAACAGCTCGCGCAGCGGCTCGATGAGCTTGAACTTCATGTCCGGCTTGAGCCCGCCGACGTTGTGATGCGTCTTGATGGTCACCGATGGCCCGCCGGTGGGCGACGCGGATTCGATCACGTCGGGATAGAGCGTGCCCTGCACCAGGAACTCCGCGCCCTTCGCGTGCTCGCTCGTGGCGTCCTCGAACACGTCGATGAAGGTGTGCCCGATCGCGCGCCGCTTCTTCTCGGGATCCTCGACTCCCTTCAACGCGCCGAGGAAGCGATCCGCGGCGTCGACCGTGACGAGATGGATGCCGAGGTTCGCGCGGAAGGTGCGCTCCACCTGCTCGCGCTCGCCGAGACGCAGCAGTCCCGTGTCGACGAAGACGCAGGTGAGCTGATCGCCGATCGCGCGATGCACGAGCGCCGCGGCGACGCTGGAATCCACTCCACCCGAGAGGCCGCAGATCACGCGCTTCGTGCCGACGAGCTCGCGGATCTTCCGCACCTCGTCCTCGATGAACGCGCCGGGGGTCCATGACGGCTCCGCGCCGCAGATCTCGAAGAGGAAGTTGGAGATGATCTCACCGCCGCGTGGCGTATGCGCGACCTCGGGGTGGAACTGCACCGCGTGGATCGGCTTCGTCTCGTGGCGCATCCCCGCGATCGGCGAGTTGGCGCTGCTGGCGGTCACCTTGTATCCGCGCGGCGGGCGCTCGACGTGATCGCCATGGCTCATCCACGCCGTGAGTCGCGAACCGTCCATCCCCGCGAAGACACCCTCGGGCTCGAGCACCTCGACCTCCGCGCGGCCGTACTCGCGGCGTCCGGCGCGCACCACCGCCCCGCCCTCGAGGTGCGCGATGAGCTGCATCCCGTAGCAGACGCCGAGCACCGGCGCGACGTCGAGCAGCTCGGGGTGCGCGGTCGGCACGTTCTCACCGTACACCGAGCATGGGCCGCCGCTGAGGATGATCCCCGTCGGCTTCCAGTCGCGGACCCATTCCACGGTGCGCGTCGGCGGGTGGATCTCGGAGTAGACGCGAGCCTCGCGCACGCGGCGCGCGATCAGCTGCGTGAACTGCGACCCGTAGTCGATGATCAGGATGCGCGCGGCCATCGTATCAGCGGGGGCGCGTCATGAAAGTCAATGCGACCATTCGCGGCCGTCGAGGGTGATCCACTGCAGGGTCATCGTGTCGAGGTCGAGCACCGCAGCCGATGGCTTTCCCGAGAGCCAGCCGCAGGCCTCGCCGGGGTTCACGATCAGCACGTTCCCGCGGCGCTCCTCGGCCCGCTCGTGGGAGCAGCCGTGCAGCACGAGCGCGTGTCCCTCGATCGAGCGGTCGTTGACGTCGCCGATGTCGTGCACGATGAGAATGCGCTTGCCGCCGACGTCGAAGCTGTGCGGAGACTCGTAGAGCTCGACGCCCATCCCCTGCTGCGCCTTGGCGCGGATCCCCTCGGGATCGCCGTCGTTGCGGCCGAACACGCCGCTCAGCGGCATCTGCGCGTCGAAGAAGGGTCGCAGCGCGAAGGGCGAGCAGTAGTCGCCGGCGTGCAGAATGAACTCGGCGCCCATCTCCTGCATCCGCTTCACCAGCTCGGCGATCGCCGGCAGGCGATCGTGGCTGTCCGCCATCAGTCCGACACGCATCAGAGCGTCCTCCATTTCGGGGCCGCGTTCTCGTGCCGCACGAGGTCCTCCAGGGTCTCGCGTTCGCGAGCCACGGCGAGCCGATCACCGTCGACGATGATCTCGGGCACCCGTGGCCGCGCATTGTAATGCGAAGACATCACCGCGCCGTACGCACCGGCCGATCCGACGACGAGCAGGTCGCCCGGCGCGACGTCGCCGAGCGAGCGGTCGCGCGCGAAGAAGTCACCGCTTTCGCAGACCGGTCCCACGACGTCCACCACCCCCGCCTCACCCGCCGGGCCGACCGGTTCGATCCGATGGAAGGCGTTGTAGTGCGAGGGGCGCAGCAGCTCGGTCATGCCCGCGTCGGTGATGACGTAGTCCTTGCCTCCGCTGCGCTTGCGATAGAGCACCCGCGTCAGCAGCACCCCCGCGTTGCCGACGAGAAACCGGCCGGGCTCCATCACGAGCTCCAGACCGCTCGACTTCGCGGCGGGAACGACGATCCGCGCGAAGGCGCCGAGGTCGGCCTCGGATTCGGCGTCGTACGTCACCCCAAGGCCGCCGCCGATGTCGAGATAACGGAGCTCGCGCCCGCCGCCGTCGGCGGTGATCGCGGCGCGCAGCTCGAGCAGGCGTGCGAGCCCGTCGGCGTACGGCTCGATCCGCGTGAGCTGCGAGCCGATGTGCATGTCGAGCCCCGCCAGCGACACGTCAGGCAGCGACTCGGCGAGCCGCGCGACCTCGCGGGCTTCGTCGTAGGGGATGCCGAACTTGTCGCCGCGCGAGCCGGTGCGCGTGTAATGGTGCGCCGTCTCGACCTCGACTTCCGGGTTCACGCGGAGGGCGACGGGCACGATGCGGCCGGCCCGGCGCGCCACCTCGTCGATGAGACGCAGCTCGGCCTCGGACTCGACGTTGATGAGCTTCACCCGCGCCGCGACGGCCTGCTCCAGCTCCGCCGCCGTCTTCCCGACGCCGCTGAAGACGACGTCCTCGCCGCGGAACCCCGCCTCCGTCGCGCGGAACAGCTCACCACCGGAGACGATGTCGACGCCGGCCCCGAGCTCGCGAAGGAGCGCGAGCAGCGCGAGGTTGCCGTTCGCCTTCACGCTGTAGTGCAGGCGATGCGGCACTCCGGAGAGCGCGGCGTCGAGGCGCGCGTACTGCGCGCGCACCATCGAGGCGCTGTAGACGTACGCCGGCGTGCCGGCGACCTGCGCGAGCTCGGCGAGCGGGAGCGCGTCCGCGTGCAGCCACCCGTCGACCCGCGTGAAGCCGACGGGCGCGGCCACGGCGCGCGTCCGTGGGCGCGTCAGTACGCCCTCGCCCACAGCGCCTCCTCCTTCGCCGCCATGCCGCAGCGGAGGCACTTCGTCGGCGTCTCCGCCGACCGGAACTCCTCGTCGGGGAGACAGCGAATGGTCGCCTTGGTGTCCTCCTTCACCGCCGCCTCGCATTCGGCGCTACCGCACCAGCCGGCATAGACGAACGCGCCGTCTCCCTCCATCAGCGACTTGAAGTCGTCGTAGGAGATCGGACGCCGCACGGAGTTCTTCTCGCGACGCTCGCGAGCCGCGACCAGCATGTCGTCCTGCATCACGACCAGTCGCTCGTGCACCTCCTCGCCGATCGCGAGCAGGTTCACGCTGATCTTCTCGCCGGTGTCGCGGCGCACGAGCACGCACTGCCCCTTGTCGATGTCGCGCGGGCCGAGCTCCATGCGGAGCGGGACGCCGCGCAGCTCCCAGTGGTAGTACTTCGCCCCGGGCTTCATCCCGTCGCGCGCGTCGATCTCGAC
>DATAIN010000869.1:0-7313 GCA_036262635.1 Gemmatimonadaceae bacterium
ACGTCTCGACTCGCCTCCGGCGTCTCATCACGCCGCAGGACGAGCCGATCCCCGGCACCAGCCAGGTCCCCAACTCGGCGGGCGGCTTCACGTGGGCTGTCGACACGTGGGCGCGGCTCGACCGCTTCCTCATCCTCGGCAGCGAGGGTGGAACGTTTTATGTCGGAGAGCGCAAGCTGACCACGGAGAACGCGACCGCCGTCGCCGAATGCCTCGCCGAGGACGGTGTGCGGGTCGTGAAGCGCGTCGTCGAGATCAGCGGGAGCGGACGCGCCGCGAAGAACGACCCGGCGCTGTTCGTGCTCGCGATGGCCGCGTCGAGCGCCGATGAGGCGACGCGTCGGGCCGCGCTCGATGCGCTGCCGCTCGTCGCGCGCACCGGTACGCACCTCTTCCACTGGCTGCAGTTCGTGAAGGCGTTCCGCGGCTGGGGTCGGGGCGTGCGCTCGGCGGTGGGCCGGTGGTACACGGCCAAGTCGCCGCGCGATCTGGCGTACCAGATCCTCAAGTACCAGGCGCGCGACGGCTGGGCGCACCGCGACGCACTGCGTCTCGCCCACCCGAAGGCGCCGTCGTACGAGCACCAGGTCCTCTTCCGCTACGCAACCCGCGGCTGGGAGGCGATCGAAGGCTCGAACGCGCTGCGCACCGACATCGGCGGGCGGATCGAGTCGGTGCAGGCGATCCGCGGCATGAAGCCCGCCGACGCGGCGCGCGTGATCCGCATCTACGACCTCACGCGCGAGATGGTGCCGACCGAGCTCCTCACGTCGCCGGTGGTCTGGGAGGCGCTGCTCGAGCGCATGCCGTTAGGTGCCCTCGTCCGGAACCTGGGGGTGATGAGCAAGGTCGCGTTGCTTACGCCGGGTTCCGACGCAGCGCGAGAGGTCATCGCGCGGTGCGGAGGTGCGGAGAACATTGCCAAGTCCCGGTTGCACCCGTTGGCCCTGCTGGCGGCGATCAAGACGTACAGTCAGGGTCAAGGCATGAAGGGTTCGGGCAAGTGGACGCCGGTGCCGCAGGTGATCGACGCGCTCGACGGCGCGTTCTACCTGTCGTTCGGGAACGTCGCGCCGACGGGCAAGCGGGTCATGCTCGCCCTCGACGTGTCGGGCTCGATGATGCAGGGCGTCCACGGCATGCCGTACCTGTCCTGCCGTGAGGCGGCGGCGGCGATGGCGCTGGTCACGGCGGCGGTCGAGCCTGACCATCGCATCGTCGGCTTCACCGCCGGCAATTACCCGTCGATGCATCCGGGCTACAACGTCGGACTCTCGACGCTGAAGATCTCGCCGCGGCAGCGGCTGGACGACGCCGTGCAGTCGATCACGAACATCCCGTTCGGCGGCACCGACTGCGCCCTGCCGATGGTCGAGGCGCTGAATCATCGCTGGGCGGTCGACGTCTTCGTCGTCTACACCGACAACGAGACGTGGGCCGGCAACATCCATCCGGCGCAGGCGCTCCGCGAGTACCGGGAGCGCATGGGTATCGCGGCGAAGCTGGTCGTCGTCGCGATGGCCTCGAACGGGTTCAGCATCGCGGACCCGAACGACGCCGGTATGCTCGATGTGGTCGGGTTCGACGCGGCCACGCCGAACGTGATCAGCGACTTCATCGCGTAGCGCTCCTGTCATCCCGCAGGAGCGGCCGAAGGCCGCGAATGCTGGGACTTCCTTCCACTGCCACGTGGCAGATCAGCAAACAGGGAAGGTAGATCCCAGCATTCGCTCGCTACGCTCACTCATGCGGGATGACAACCGATGCAGGAGATGAACAGGCTCACGGAGTACTTCGACCCTCTGGAGCCCGAGCGCGACATCGACAACTACTGGATCATCGAGACCACACACGACTCCTTCGCCGTCTCGAAGGAGACGGCGAGCGAGGTCGAGCGGCAGCTGGGCCGGCGCTGGCGGCGCCCGCGGTGGCTGATCTTCCACAGCCTCACGGGCGCGCGGCACCGCGTCCTCTTGCGCCAGATCTACCGCATCTCGGAGTGCACCGCGGAGCAGCGCGCTCGCGGCCGGAAGTTCATGCGCGCTCGGGAGAAGGAGGAAGAGCAGGACGGTCGTCCGTGGGACGACTGAGCAGGGCCCCGGACCATCACTGTCGCGCCGCGCCTACAGGGCGTCCCGGCGTCAGCAGGCGAGGTCGCAGGTCTCGCGCAGCAGTCTCACCGTGACCGTGTCGGCATATCCTGCGCGCACTCGGACGCGCCACGTGTTCCGCCGGAATGCGACTCCCATCGCGTGCAGGGTGTACTCCCCCGCAGGCAGGCATCGGAAGTACGCGCTCCCATCCACGACGTTGACGACCGCCGACGCGTAGTCGCACGCCTTCGTCGGAGCCACGGGGCCACGGCGACCGTGGATCTCCACCCGCCCGTGCGTCGCTGGCCGGCGCTCCGGTCCCCAGACGACGTTCACCGTTAGAGTGCCAACCCCCTTGCTCGCGGCGGCCGAGTCCAGCGTCGCGTCGAGCTCCGTCACGACGGCTGGATCGACGGGTTCATCACGTGCAGCATCGGACCGCGCGCCGGCGCAGGGAATCCGCATCACTCTCGCGCTGCCGTCGAGCCGGCGCCGCGTCGAGTCGCCGCGTACGAGGATGTAGGCTGCGTCCGATTCGCGCGAGCCGAAGATGAGGATCAGCTGGCTCGACGAAGGCTGCGTCCACCAGACGCCGGCGCGGCCAACCGTGGTGACGTTCCATCGCGGCGCGGAGTCGGATGCCGTGATCCCGGGTGCGACCTCGAGGCGATTCGGCCTGGCTGTCGCCTGTGAGTCGAGCTCGATGAGCAAGCGGCGTGACGTGTCGATCGCCGAGGGGTCGGCGGCGGATGCGAGGAGCGAGACGGAGTAGCAGCCACGGTAGACCCGCTCCAGAGAGTCGGTGTTCAATGGCGGCGGCGCCGGCGGCCGGGGTACGGCCGCCGCTGAGTCACGAGCCGCGAGCCGCCGCGCTTCGTTCGAAGCATACCGTCGTGGACAGTCGATCCCGGAGTCGTCGCGCTCGCACACCGGCGCCGGTACGAACAGCCACGACCGGATCACGCGCTGCCTGACGCGCTTTCCCGATCGGTATGCCGGAGTGAAGTCGTATCGGTCGATCTGCTGCTCCAGCGCGGCGGCCGCGCGAAAATCGCTCCCTGGCATGACCGACAACGTCCCCCGCACGATCCGCCCGAGCGTATCGACGACGAAGGACGTCATCACTTCCGCACGCGCGTGTGCTTCGTCGAGCGCGGGCGATCGCGGGCCGAACGGCTCGATGCGCGCGTCCGGGAAGCGGCCGTCGGCGAGTGGGAGATGGAGGATCTGTGCGGGACACGCCACTTCGCTCCCGCCGTAGACACGATCGGCGATGGGCGCGGGCGATGAGCGGTTTCGCTCGGCAGCGCGCGTCGCGCGGCGGATGCGAGCGAGGAATCCCGAGTTCACGAGCTCCCCGTAGATGAACGCCGCGCCGCACCCCGCGAGATGGGCACGAAGACGCATGACGCTGTCAGGAGGCGTGACCGAGTCCCGGACGTCCGGCACTCCGGGGTATCCCGCCATCAGTCTCGGGCCCCGGCGCCAATCCGTCCCCAGGCCGATGTACCGACCGTCCGATCCCCGACGCCAGATCTTCGGAGAGCGCCTGTCTTCACGAAGCCGCCTCTCGAGCTGGGCGAGCCACGCACGCATGGTGTCAGGCTCGTACCATTCGCGTCCGCCGGTGAAGGATCCCGACGCTGTCCAGCTCCCGTGCCTGACGATCACCCACCCGCTCGTCGTCCCGTCGAAGAGCATCCTCGGCTCGTATCGGCCGCCGACGCCGCGATGCATCACCGTTGCCCAGGGTCGCGCGCCGGGGTCGAAGGTGATCACGAGATGCACCACCTGCCGGACCGGCCACGCCGCCCACCACGCGCGCGTGAAGCGCCAGCCCGCGACCGTCGTGCGCGCTGCCCTGGCGAACACGGAATCCGTTCCCGGAAGCACTTCGATCGACCCTGCTTCGACGCGGCCGGCGGTATCGACGACGAGCTGCATGCCGACCTCGTACGCGACCCGGGCGCGCGCGCCCTTCGGATATGGGGGCTCGGCATTTTCGCCTCGTCCTGTGGCGGGGCAGCCCACCTCGCTCGCGTAGTACGGACGGTCGAGCGTTGGAGCCCGCGCCTCCGGCCGCGCCGCGACGGCGACGCGGGCGGCCCGCTCGACGACGTCGGCCATGCGCAGCCACGCCGCGTCACTGACGTCGTATCCGATGCTGGGATAGGAGCAGGTGCCGAAGGAGAGATTGCGCTGCCACTCCCCGCCGAAAGGGTCGAGTCGGGATCCATGCATGCGTCCCGCGCCCCTCCCCAGCACCGGCAGCTGCAGGGTGGCGCTATCGCTTCTTGCGGTTCCCGTCAGAGCTCTGGAGAGCACCGCGCGGACACGTCCCGCCCACTCGAGGGCCTCGCCCCCCGTGACGTACATGCGCGAGCGTGGATACCGCTCGCCGCCGATGTCGAGCGCTGCGATGGCCACCCAGCCATCGGTCGACGCGGACACCTGAAAGTGGTGGAACTGGGAGAGCGAGACGATGTCGATCGCGGTGACCGACGGCCAGGCGGTTCCGAGGGGAACGACCGGGCTACGGGTGCCGGAGGCGTCCTGCGCGGCGGCGAGGCGGGAGCCGGCCAGGGAGAGGGCGATGAGAAGCCCGAGACAGCGGAGCAGCATATCGTCAGGACGAACGAGCGTCCTGTCCAAGCACAGCTTTGCCGGTGACCTGCCTTACGGTCCCCGGCTCCGGCCCCGCTGGTCAGGGGCGAGGCACGACGCGCGCGCTGTCGATCCAGTCCAGCCGCGGGAACTCGCGCCGCAGGTAGTCGTTGCCGAAGGTCCGGATCATGTTCTGCTTCGGGATGTCGCCGTAGTCGTCGTAGAGCGAGTCGAGCACCGCCATCCCCTCGACGACGCGGCCGAACGGAGCGAAGCCGTCCTCGTCGAGGCGGGGGCTGTCCTTGAGGTTGACGAAGACCTGATGGGCGCGGGTGTTCGGGCCGCTGCTCGTGAAGACGATCGTCCCGCGCACGTTGCGCTGGCGGACGGAGTCGTCGGGCAACAGTCGCTTCTCCCACCGCTGGTTCGCCTCACGGTCGCCCGAGATCCCCCACTGGGCGACGTAACCGGGGAGGACGCGGAAGAAGCGATTGCCGTCGTAGAACCCATCCCGCGCGAGGGCGTAGAACCGGTCGGCGCCGTTAGGCGCCCATGCGCGGATCCCTTCGATCACGAAACGCCCCTTGCTCGTGTGGACGGCGACGCGGAAGGTGTCCGGTGCCGGGCCGGCCGGGGCCTGGCGCTGCGACTCCTTGCCGCAGGCAATCGCGAGAAGGGTGGCGAGGAGGAATGGACGCTGGAGTGCCATCGCACGAAGATGGTCTCAGCGGGCGACCCCGGGCAACGGCCGCTCGGCGAAGCCGCGCACGATGAGCCACAGCATCAGCGCGGGCTGGGCGAGACCCATCGGCGTCGGGCGGTCGCCAGGACCTCCCCGTGCGAGAGCTAGCGGCAGGCGAGCGGACTGACCTCGACGCGTCCGAAGATCTCCCGCCGCTCGGACTTGGGTCGCCAGAGGACGTAGCCGGCGATGGCGGCATCGCTGCCGCCGAAGTTGACCAGCAGCCGGACCCCGTCCGGACCGTCCCAGCTCACGAGGATGCGGCTCTCGTAGTGTGCAGACCACTTCGCGCCCGGACCGACGGTCAGTCCTGGCGCGAGTGCCAACGGCGCCGACCGAACCGTCCCTGGCAGGGGGAGCGTGTCGAGCGCGAAACGAAAGCGCTGCGAAGTGTCGACCGCCCCGGGGTCGCTCAACGACGGAAGGAGCCGGAGCTCGTAGCAGCCGACGGCCGCCCGTCGCAGCGCCGGCCGCGATGGGTGGTGCTCGGCGCGGTACAGCGTGAGATAGGTCTTCCACAGCCGCTGTGCCCTGCGCATGTCGTCCGCCGTCGCGTACCAGCCGAACCAGCCGCCCGCCCCGGCACATGGCTCCGCCTCATCCGGATCCGGAACACAACCGACGATCTGCGCGGCGCGAGTGAGAAGGTCGTTCTCTCGCATCTGGAAGAAGGCGGTGCCGATCATGGCCTGAACGCATGCAAGCGCATGAACGCGCGGCTTGCGAACTTGGATGGATCATCCACGACGGCACGTGCAACAGCCTGCGAGCGAAGCTGGACGCAGCGCGCAATTCGATCATTGCTGGAAATTCAAGGGCCGCTGCAGGCCAGATCGGCGCGTTGTTGAACGAGCTCGAAGCCCAACGCAACGAGAAGGTCAACGAGCGCGCCTACATGCTCCTGTCCACGAACGCGGAGTACCTCCTCGGCCGTCTGTAGAGCTTCACTGTCTCACCCGTCTCAGCACGACGGCGCTCGCGGCACCGCCGGCGGCCGGTCGCCCACGACCCCAGATGCTGTCGCAGTCGATCCTGCCCTCGACCGCCCAATACGTGCCGAAGCCGAGCGGCATCCGATAGCGGATGGTGCCTTGCTCGACGTTCAGATCGAGGCTGTCCAGAGTCGGCTCGCCGCCGACGTCGCTGCCGACCGCGACGCCGATGCCTGACCAACCTCCAGCGCCGCGGCGAAGTGTCACGCGGTCGCCGGACGCGTCGCCGGTACGCTCGTCCGCGGGCTGTTCGCTCGAGTAGACGAGAAGCGTATCACCCCTCAGGCACCGCGACGACTCCCCCGTGGTGAGTACCGTCGTCGCGGGTGTCACGACGGTACTCGTCGCACCGGACCCTTCGCCGGTGCGCCCGACAGAGTCTCTCGCTCGCTCGGACCCGGCGGGTCGGCACGTGACGGTCGCCACCGCAAGAAATCCGACGACCGCACTCGTTCGCATCCTGGCTCCAACGTTTTCCGGTGTACGGATAGTACATTCGCAGGGGCACGCCTGCCACGGAGCGGGACGCCCACGTCAACCACTCGTTACGTCGGCGTGGGCCGGCTGCTGTTCGTCTTCGCTTCAGAGGAGGAGCATGTGCACCTCCTCGTGCGCGACACCGGCCATGGCATCCCCCGTGACCAGCAGCGCCTCCTCTTCCCCTCGGCGCCAGGTAGGAAGGTCCCATCGCTCCCTCGCTACGCTCGCTCGCGAGGGATGACACCAGAGTGCCTCGCCATCCGCAGCGCGAGGTGGCGCTTCACGTCCGGCCACTCACTCGCGAGGATGCTGTACATCACGCTGTCGCGCACGGTGCCGTCGCGCCGCGCCTGATGGTGCCGGAGGACCCCGTCCTTCTTCGCGCCGAGCGCCTCGATCGCG
>DATAIN010000870.1:0-5731 GCA_036262635.1 Gemmatimonadaceae bacterium
CCCCCGAGAGCGGCTCGAAGGATTGCTTCGTCCACTACTCGGCGATCCAGGGTCAGGGCTTCAAGACGCTCGCTGAAGGCGATCGCGTGGAGTTCGACATCGTCGAGGGGCAGAAGGGCCCGGCGGCCGAGAACGTCTCGAAGGTCGCGTAACACCACACCGGAGCGTTCATGATCGAAGTAGTTCTCGAAGAGAGCGACCGCCTGGACTGGGCGCTCAAGGCGTTCAAGAAGAAGATGCTCCGCTCGGGGATCCTGAAGGATCTCCGCCGCAAGCGGCACTACGTGAAGCCGAGCGAGGCGCGCCAGCTGAAGGCCGCCGAAGCGCGGCGCCGTAAGCGCTCCGGCAAGGACTGAGCACCGCTGACGACGCGACGCGCGTGATCATCGATCACGCGCGTCGCGTCGCTTTGTATCGAGCCTCGACGCGCCGTGGCCGGAGCTGACCTGCGCGCCGCCGCGCCACCAATTGCGGCGCTGCCGCCCGAGGTGCTCGGCCAGGGCGCGCGCGACCAGCGCGACCTCCTCTGGTCGTCGATCGACAACTCCGACACGCGCGACCTCGATCAGCTCGAGGTCGTGGAGCGGCTGCCGGATGACGGCATCCTGCTGCGCCTGGCGATCGCGGACGTGGACGCGTACATCCCGCGGGGCTCCGCTCTCGATCGACGCGCCGCGGCGAACACGACGTCGGTATACACGGGGATCGAGACCTTCCCGATGCTCCCCGAACGGCTCTCGACCGACCTCACCTCGCTGCGGGAAGGGGTGGCACGTGCCGCGGTGGTCGTCGAGCTGCGGATCGCCGGGGATGGGGGCGTGGCGGCGCCCGACGTCTATCGCGCGCTCGTCTGCAATCGGGCGAAGCTCACCTACGAGGGCGTGGGCGCGTGGCTCGCCGGCGCGGCGCCTCCGCCGCGTGCAGCGGTCGCGCGTCCGGAGCTCGCCGATCAGCTGCGGCTGCAGGACGAGGCGGCGTGCCGCCTGCGGGAAGTCCGTCACCGCCATGGCGCGCTCGATCTCGAGACGATCGAAGCGCGGACGGTGACCGCGAACGGAGCCGTGGTCGACATCGCGCTCGTGCACAAGTCGCGCGCCCGCGACCTGATCGAGGACTTCATGATCGCCGCCAACGTCGCGGTCGCGACCTTTCTCGAAGCGCGCGGGATCCCCTCGATCCGCCGCGTGGTGCGCGCGCCGCGACGCTGGCCGCGGCTCGTCGCGCTCGCGGCGCGCGAGGGTGCGACGCTCCCCGCCGAGCCGGACGCGAAAGCCCTCTCGCGGTTTCTCGCCGCGCGCCGTGCGGCGGCGCCGGAGCGCTTCGCCGATCTCTCGATGGCGGTCGTGAAGCTCCTCGGCGCGGGCGAGTACGAGGTCGAGATTCCAGGGGGCGAGCAGCACGGGCATTTCGGTCTCGCGGTGGACGACTACTCGCATTCCACCGCGCCGAACCGACGGTACGCGGATCTCGTCACGCAGCGCCAGCTGAAGGCGGCCCTCGCCGGCGGGCCGACGCCCTACACGCCCGCGGAGCTCGCCGAGATCGCCACCCGCTGCACGCGGATGGAGGACGAGGCGCGGCGCGTCGAGCGCGACGTGCGGAAGATCGCCGCCGCATCGCTGCTCTCTTCACGGGTCGGGGAGACCTTCGACGCGGTCGTCACCGGGGACACGCCGAAGGGTGTCTTCGTGCGGCTGCTGCACCCGCCGGCGGAGGGACGGGTCGTGCGCGGCGAGCAGGGGCTCGACGTGGGCGACGCGACGAAGGTGACGCTGCTCGGCACCGACGTCGCGCGCGGCTTCGTCGACTTCGCCCGCGCGTGAGGCCTAACGCTTCGCCATCGCGGCGGCGAGGGGGTGCCAGCTGAAGCCGTCGCGCTCGAGGAGCGCGTCGGCGCACCGGGGACCCTCGCTTCCCACGGCGTAGCGCTCGGGAGGCGGGCCGGCCTCGGCGGCGGCGACGAGCGGATCGACGATCGCCCAGGCCTGCTCCACCTCGTCGCTGCGCGCGAAGAGCGTCGCGTCGCCGATCATCGCGTCGAGGAGCAGCGTCTCGTACGCGGGGGCGGGCTGGCCGCCGAAGTCGTCCTCGTACGAGAAACGCATCCGCACCGGCGAGAGCTCCATCTCGGGGCTGAGCGCGAGCGCCGCGCCGGGGCGCTTGGCCTGGAAGCGGAGCGTGATCCCTTCGTCCGGCTGGATGCGCAGCGCGAGCTGGTTGGCGAGCATGCTGCCGCGCGCCGCCGCGGGCCAGAGTACCCCGGGCGGCTCCCGGAAGCGGATGACGATCTCCGAGACGCGTGAGGCGAGCCGCTTCCCGCTGCGCAGATAGAACGGAACACCCTCCCAGCGCCAGTTGTCGACGAAGACGCGCAGCGCCGCATACGTCGGCGTGCGAGTGCCGGCCTTCACCGAGGGCTCGTCGGCGTACGCGGGCACCGGTCGGCCGTCGATCGCGCCCGCGTCGTACTGGCCGAGCGCGAGGTCGCCGCTGCGTGCCTGTGGATCGAAGCGCCTGACGGCGCGGAGGAGCTTGACCTTCTCGTCACGCACGGACGCCGCGCCGATCGTCGCCGGCGGCTCCATCGCGGTCGTCGCGAGGAGCTGCATGAGATGGTTCTGGAACATGTCGCGCAGCACGCCCGACTCCTCGTAGTACCCGCCGCGTCCTTCCACGCCGACCGTCTCGGCGACGGTGATCTGGACGTGCGAGACCGACCCACGATTCCAGAGCGGCTCGAAGATCGCGTTCGCGAAGCGGAAGGCGAGGATGTTCTGGACCGTCTCCTTCCCGAGGTAGTGGTCGATCCGGTAGAGCTGCGGCTCGGAGAAGCGAGTGAGGAGCGCCGTGTTGAGCATGCGCGCGCTCGCCAGATCGCGGCCGAAAGGCTTCTCGATGATGAGCCGCGTCCACGGGCCCTGCTGCGCTTCCTCGGCGGTCGGCGTGTGCGGCGCGGCGCCGCAGGTCGCCAGTCCTTCCACGACGCGCAGGAAGAGGCTCGGCGGGATGGCGAGGTAGAACAGCCGGTTTCGCGCATCGGCCGGCATCTCCTGCTCGACCGCGGTGAGAGTCCGGCAGAGCTGATCGTACAGCGCCGGGTCGGTGAGGTCGCCGCGGACGTAGCGCGCGCCGCGGGTGAGGCGGGCGAAGGCCTCGGGCTCGACGGGGCCGCCGGTGTCGTCGGCGCTCGCGAGCGCCTCGCCGATGGCCTTCACGTACGAGGCGTCGTCCTGCGGCGAGCGCTCGACGCCGACGAGGGTGACGCGCGGGCCGAGCAGCCCATCCTTCGCCAGCCGGTAGAGCGCGGGATAGAGCTTCCGCCGCGCCAGGTCGCCTAACGCTCCGAGGAGAACGACGGTGCAGTCGTCGCCGGTGCTGCGGTGCGCGGCCGGAGAGACGGCGATCGGCGCCGTCACGTCTCCTTCACCGCGTGGCCGCCGAACTCGTTGCGCAGCGCCGCGATGACCTTCGCGCCGAAGGAATCCTCCTGGCGCGACCGCAGGCGCATGATGAGCGAGAGCGCGATCACGGGCGCGGGAACGTCGAGGTCCGTCGCCTCCTGCACCGTCCAACGTCCCTCCCCGGAGTCGGCGACCCACCCCTTGAGCGCGGCGAGCGATGCGTCCTTCGAGAACGCGCGCTCGGCGAGCTCGTTCAGCCAGGAGCGGACGACGCTGCCGTGGTTCCACAGCGCCGCGATCTGGGCGAGGTCGAGCTTGAAGTCCTTCGAGGCGTGGAGGATCTCGTATCCCTCGGCGTACGCCTGGAGCATCCCGTACTCGATCCCGTTGTGCACCATCTTCACGTAGTGCCCCGCGCCGGAGGGCCCGACGTGCGCGTACCCGCCCGGCTCCGACAGCGCGAGGAAGAGGGGCTCACAGATGGAGATCGCGCGCTCGCTCCCGCCGACCATCAGGCAATAGCCTTTCTCGAGTCCCCAGATCCCGCCACTCGTTCCGGCGTCGACGAACTCGATGCCCTCTTCGGTGAGGGCGCGCGCGCGACGCATCGTGTCGCTGTAGCGCGAGTTTCCGCCGTCGATGATCACGTCGCCGCGGGAGAGCAGGGGAACGAGCGCGCCGATCGTGTCGTCGACGGGCGCTCCCGCCGGAACCATGATCCAGACGACGCGCGGTGCCTGCAGCGCGGCGACGACACCGCGCAGGTCCGAGGCGCCCTCCGCACCGGCGGCCGCCGCGCGCTGGACCGCGTCGGCGCTGCGGTCGAACGCGACGACCTGATGGCCCTTCCGCAGCAGGCGCGTCGTCATGTTGCCACCCATCTTCCCCAACCCGATCATCGCGACGCGCATTCGCGGCTTCCTCGCAGGTGTGTTCGAGACGTGAACGCTAGCGCATGAGCACGACGCGCGCCGGGGCGCCGTCGCCGTGGCGGATGCGCAGCGGCAGGCAAAGCAGCTCGTACTCTCCCGGCCCGACCTGCGCGAGGTCGAGTCCCTCGATCACCGCGACGCCGTTCTGCAGGAGGGTATCGTGCGCGCGGTGATGACCCGCGTGGTACTGCTCGACGGAGAGCGCGTCGATCCCGACCGCGATCACGCGGCGTTCGACGAGAGCGGCCGCGCCCTCGGGAGAGAGGTAGGTGAAGTCCTCCTCGAAGCGGCCGCTCGCCGCGAACCGCGCCGAGTTCCGGGTGCGGAAGAGCACACGCGTATGTCCATCGAGGCCGGCCGCCGCGACCTCGCGCGCCCCGATCGCGCGCACGTCGTCGGCGATGGCGACGACGACCGCCGGGCCGATGAGGGCCTCGAGCCGCAGCTCGTCCACCCCCGCCGCGCCCTCGGCCATGTGCAGGGGGGCATCGACGTGCGTTCCCGTGTGCGAGCCGAGCGCGAGAGCGGAGACGTTGCTCGAGTCGCCGCGCGCGATCGAGCGGGCGGGCGCGATCTCGACGGGCGGATTGCGAGGATAGATCGCCATGCCGGTGAAGATCGGGCGGGAGACGTCGATGATCGTGCGCGCGCCTGTGGTTCGCATGAGGGGGAGCGGGTGCGGCGGAAGCGGAGCCTCTCTAGATTGTCCCTGCGCGCCGCTGAACGCCACTCGGGCTCACCTGCGGCACTCCAGGGAGACTGAGGATGACAGCGTCGATGCGGTTGGCGGTGGTGGTCGCGGCAATCGGTGTACCGGCCTTGCTGGCCTGCGAGCGCTCGGGCGGAACGGGCGAGGCGTCGGCGAAGACGGCGCGGCGGGACACGCTGCCGGAGCGGCCGCCCATCGTTCCGGAGCGCTGCGCGACGATGCCCGCGTCGTGGACGGACGCGGTGACCCCGGCCGCTGTCCGCGCCGCGTACGATTCGGCGCGCGCCGCGGCCGACACGACGCGTGCGCCGCGAGGGGATTCGCTCTCGCGGGACACGACCGCGCGCGCGGACACGACGAGGCCCCGTCCTCGGGCGGCCGCCGCGAAGAAGCCAGTGGTTCGCGACACCTTTCCGACCCCACCGACCGCGCTGCCCGGGTCGGTGCTGCCGGGATGCCGCATCGTCGCCTACTACGGCAACCCGCTCTCGAAGCGCATGGGAGTGCTCGGCCAGTACCCGCCGGCGCAGATGCTGGCCAAGCTCGACTCCCAGGCGCGCGGCTACGAGCGAGCCGACACGACGATGCCCATCGTCCGCGCGCTGGAGCTGATCACGCCGGTCGCGCAGGGGAGCCCGGGCCCGAAGCAGCTGTGGCGGATGCGAATGCCCGATACGCTCATCGAGAAC
>DATAIN010000871.1:0-2854 GCA_036262635.1 Gemmatimonadaceae bacterium
ACATCGCGCGCGCCGCGGTCGAAGCGCGGATCTCCCGCCTGATCGAACAGCTCCCGGCTGGCTACGACACGCCGGTACGCCGCCGTGGCGCGCTCTTCTCGCCCGGGGAGCGCCAGCGGATCGCGATTGCGCGAGCGCTGCTTCGCGACGGCCGCGTGTGGTTGCTGGACGAACCGACAGCGGGGCTCGATCGCGAGCTGTCGGCGCAGCTCGTTGAAATGCTCCTCGAGCGGACACGCGGCCGCACAACGCTTTGGGCAACCCACGACCCGGACGTCATTCCACGACTCGACCGGGTACTCGTTCTCGCGAAGGGGCGGGTCGAGTTCTTCGGCGATCCGCGCGAATATGCGCGCCGGTCTCACCCGGTCGGACAGAAGCTCGACGCCGTGTCCGTGCCGCAGCTGCTGGAGGGATGAACATGCAGGCAGTCATTCTCGCCGCCGGGGTCGGGAGCCGGCTCCGCTCGCTCAGTGGTGGCAAGCCAAAGTGCCTCATCGAAGTCGGCGGCAAGCCGCTCATTCTGCACCAGCTCCAGGCGCTCGCCGATCATGGCGTGGGCCCGGTGACCTGCGTGATCGGCTACCGCGCCGACGAAGTCCGCGAGGTCATCGGCGACCGCGCCGACATCATCGTCAACGAACGCTATGAGGAAACCAACAGCCTCTACTCGCTCTGGCTCGCCCGGGAGCGCGTGAAGGAGGCGTTCGTCCTCATGAACTGCGATCTGGTGTTCGACCCGGACATCCTGGCGCGGCTGTTGGAGGAGGAAGGCAACGTCCTCGCCTACGACTCGACGTCGTCGCAGGGCCGCGAGCAGACCAAGGTGGCGATCAAGCAGCGCAAGGTGGTGGATCTCGGCAAGGACCTGCCGCCCGGCTCGGCGCGCGGCGAAAGCCTCGGCCTGCTGAAGTTCGACGCCAAGGGCGCGGTCGCCATGATGCAGATGGCCGACTATCTGATTCAGGATGGCCATGAGACGGCGTGGGTCATCGAAGCGACACGCGCCGTCTGCCAGATCGTTCCCATCTACGGGGTGAACGTCGCGGGCAAGCCCTGGACGGAGATCGACTTTCCGTACGACCTCGACGTGGCGCGGCGCGAAGTATGGCCGGCCATCCATAAGGGACGCTGGCGGCAGTACGCGCGCTGGCGCCAGACCCGCTGGGGCGCGCTCGCGGCGGGCCTGGCGGTCTTCGCCGCGACCGGGTGGCTCGCCAACACCCAGCTCGGGCCGGCGAGCGTGGAGTGGGAGTCGGTCCCCGTGAACGGGGGGACCATGGTCCCCGTGACGCGGCGCGGACACGATCAGCGCTGGTTCCGGATCGCGGCTCACGCTCCGAGCGCCGCGATCGTCGAAGGAGGCGTGGCGCGGCTGGAGTCGCGCCTCGCGCTCGCAGCGGGGAACGGCGCGAGCGACAGCGCCCACTACTCCGTCGCGGTGACGCTCGACGGGACGCCGCTGGCCGCGTGGACGTTCGGTGCGGCGCGCGACACGTCGGCGAACCTCGCGGGCCAACCCCTTTCCCGCCGCGAGCGGACCGCGCTCACCATCCCGCCCGGGCGCCATGTCCTCGGCATCGAACTGACCGGTTCGAACGCGGGCGACCTCATCCTGCGCGTCCGACAGGCGGAGGCCACCGAGCGATAGCGCCCGAGGCGGGGCCAACGGAACGACGAGCGTCATCGTGCAGGGGGGAGCTGGTGGCCGGCGTCGTCGGCGCCACCTCAACCCGTCCGCGCGTGCTCGCTCGCGGGGGCGCGATTCACTCCGTCGGCGGCCACGCTGCGCACTGATCCCGCCTGTTGGGCGCACTGTTCGACGTACTCGCGCACGGAGCGAAGCGTCAGCTGGAATGGCCGGAGCCCCGCGTTGTCGTGCACATCGCCGCGTGCGTAGGCCAGCATCAACGCCGCGAACGCCTCCTCGAGCGAGTTGGTCGCCGCCTTCCGCTGCGCCTCGAGCGCCTCCACGGGTACGAGCTGCACCTCGAAGCGCCGCCCCATCGCATCCTCGAAGAGGCGCACGACCTCGAGTGGACTCAGTGGCTCGGACCCGCCAAAATCGATGACCTTGTTCGCGGCGGCTGAATCGGTCACGCTGCGCGCGGCGAGCTCGCCGACGTCGCCGAGCGAGACCCAGCTGACCGGCGCGGTACCGTCGCCATAGGTCGTGACACGACCAGCGGGGTAGTCGAACCCGAAGAGAGGGCTGAGCCAGACATCCATGAAGATGCTCGGGCGGAGAATGGTCCAGGTCATCCGGCTCTCCTGGAGCGCGCGCTCGACCGTCCGCTTGGCGCGCGTGAGCGGGTCGCTCTCCGGGATATGCCCGGAGTAGGAGACGAAGACGAAGCGCCCAACCCCCGCGCCCTCCGCCGCGGCGACCAGGTTGAGTTGGCCGTCGCGGTCGGTTGCCTCGATGCTGTCACCGGGCTGCCGGGTGCGTGTGATGGTGGCGGTCGAGACGACGGTGTCGACCCCTTCGCACGCCGCGTCGAGCGAGGCGCGGTCGCGAAGGTCGCCCTCGGCCAGCTCCACCCCGAGCGCTCGGAGCCCCTCGAGCGCCATCGGGTCCGAGGTGGGTCGCACGAGTCCGCGCACGGCGTGGCCCTGAGCGACGAGTCGGCGGCAGATATCGCGGCCGAGAAATCCTGTTGCTCCGGCGACGAGAATCATTTGCTCTTCCTCCGAGCGAATCGGGTGGATGAGTGATCCGCGGCATTCAGCGGGGCAGCTAGAGTAGCACCGTCTCGCTGCTCCGCACAACACGCGGTCGTCAACCGCGGGGCGCCCGCAGGGAAGAAGGAGAGGGCCGGGCGACGCGTCGCCCGGCCCTCTCCTTCTTCCCTGC
>DATAIN010000872.1:0-4515 GCA_036262635.1 Gemmatimonadaceae bacterium
GCATCCTGATCGGACGTAGAACGCAGGCGCCGCCGACCCAGCCTGACGCGGTCGCACAGGCGCCGCGGGCCGCGGCGCCCGTATCGCAGCCGGCCTCGCAGACCGCGGTCGCCGCCAGCGAGGCGGAGACCGGTGAGCCAGGCCCGGTGCAGGGGCCGCAGCGGCCGGTCGAGCGGAGCGCCCGCGCGACGCTCGCCAGTGCGGCGCCGAGCCGTGGGGGCGCGTCGCCGCGCAACGATCGCGACGCGGCCCTGCCGTATCGGATGGCCGCGATGGAGCACGTCGCGACGACGGAGGCGCTGCTCGTCTCGCTGCGGACGGACGTCCGCGCGGGACGGCGCGACACCACCATCGCGGGTTGGGCGGACAACCTGCTCGGCACGACGCGGATGCTGATGGATTCCCCCGCGAGCAAGGATCCGCAGATGAAGCAGCTGCTGGAGGATCTCGAGCTCGTGCTCGCCCAGATCGCGCGCCTTCCGGGGGCACGCGGCGAGGCGGCCGACCTCGGGCTGATCGACGACGCGGTTCAGCGCCGTCAACTCATGACACGACTCCGGGCGATCACGCCCGGTACCTGATTGGAGACGACCATGCGTTTGTTCACGACCATCGCGATCGCGATCGGAGGAGTGGTGGCCGCGCAGAGCGACTTTGCGCTGCCCACCGACCTGCAACTGCAGGGCATCGTCATGGAAGCGAGCGCGGTGCGGGTGGACTGGGAGCAGGATCTCCGCGACGATCCCGCCGACTCGCTCTACCGCCTCGCCCGCGAGACGCTCAACAACGGCAACAACCGCAAGGCGGTGGATCTGTTCAGGGAGCTTCGCCGGCGGTATCCGCAGTCGGAGTACGTTCCGGACGCCATGTACTGGCAGGCGTTTGCCCTCAACCGGATCGGCAGCGAGCGAAACCTCCGTGAGGCGCAGTCGCTCCTCGAGGACCAGATCGAGCGGTTCCCCGATGCGGCGAGCACGAAGGATTCGCGCACCCTGCTGACGCAGGTCCGCGGCAAGCTCGCGAAGGGCGGGAACCCGGACGCCGCGGGGAAGATCGCGGACATCGCCGGGAAGAGCGGCGGCTGCTCGGACGACGACGCCGAGATGCGGCTCGCCGCGCTCCAGGCGCTGCTCCAGATGAATTCCCAGGAAGCGCTGCCGATCCTGAAGAACGTGCTCGCCAGGCGCGACGAGTGCTCGGTGGAGCTGCGCCGCAAGGCGGTGTTCCTGGTCGCGCAGCATCAGACATCGGAGACGGAGGAGATCCTCCTCGGCGCGGCGCGGAACGATCCGGACAGCGAGGTGCGCGAGCAGGCGATCTTCTGGCTGTCGAACGTGCACTCGGAGCGTGCGCTCAGCGCGCTCGACTCGATCCTGAAGAGCTCCGGTGACGACGAGCTGCGCGAGAAGGCGATCTTCGCGATCGCGAACATGGGCGCCGATCGCGGCTTCGAGATCCTGCGCACCTTCGCCGGGACGCCGAGCAACCCGGAGGAGCTTCGTTCCAAGGCGGTGTTCTGGCTCGGCCAGCACGGCGGAAGCAACCCGCAGAACATCGTCTTCCTGCGGCAGCTCTTCGACAAGACGGACAGCGAGGACGTCCAGAACGCCATCATCCAGGCGATGTCGCAGACATCGAGCGCCGAGTCGAACCGCTGGCTGCTCGACGTGATCCAGAACGAGAAGCAGTCGGTGGAGACGCGGAAGAAGGCGCTCTTCTGGGCGGGGCAGCGCCACAACCTCGAGCTGTCGGCGCTCCTGCCGCTCTACGACCGGATGAAGGACGAGGAGCTCCGCGAGCACTTCATCTTCGTGCTCTCGCAGCGCCGCGAGGCGGCTGCGACGGACAAGCTGATCCAGATCGCGAAGTCCGATCCCGACAAGGAAATGCGGAAGAAGGCGCTGTTCTGGCTGGCGCAGAAGAACGACCCGCGGGCGAAGCAACTTCTCCTGGAGATCATCAACCAATGAGCCGTACAGTCACTCTCTCGCGCGCGGTCGTCGCGTTAGGCACGCTGGTCGCCGTCGCCCCCGCGGGCGCGCAGTCGCTCGCCGCGCGGATCGCCGCGGCGCCGGCCGGGGAAGTCCGCATGTCGTACGCGACGCGCAGCGGCGTCTGCGGGGACGGGAAGAGCGTCGTCGCGTTCGGCCAGACGATGTACATGGACAACACGATGGAGTCGTACGGCCGCTGGTCGGGCGTCAACTGCAAGCCCGGCGGAGCGCGGGTGACGGTACGGACGGGCGCGAGCGGCGTCGAGGCGGTGCGCACGAGGATCGGCGGCAGCTGGGAGAGTGCGTCCGGCGCGGTCACCGATCTCGGCGTGGTCTCGGCGCCTGCGGCGGCGAGCTACCTGCTCGACGTCGCCGAGAAGCTCCCCGGAAAGGCCGGCCGCTACGCGCTCCTCGCCGCGGTGGTCGCCGACAGCATCGACATAAACGATCGCCTGCTCGCGATCGCGCGCCGCTCCACGATCGCGCGCGAGACCCGCCAGCGCGCGGTGCACTGGCTCGGCGAGCTCGGTGACGCGTCCCTCGTCGCGCCGCTGACCGCGCTGGCACAGGGGGACGACAGCGAGGAAGGCGTCGGGATGGCCGCCGTGTACGCGCTGACGCGACTCCCCGGTGGCGTCGGCATCCCGACCGTGATCGACCTCGCGCGCAACTCGCGAAGCCGCGAGATCCGCGAGCGCGCGGTCTTCTGGCTCGGCCAGAGCGAGGATCCGCGCGGCCGGCGCGAGGTGCGCGCCATCGCCGCCGACGCGAGCGCGCCGTCAGGCGTTCGCGCGAAGGCGGTGTTCGCGCTCGGTCACGGCGACGCGTCGACGCCGGAGGACTTCGCCTTCCTGCGCGACCTGTTCGGCAAGGTCGACTCCGACGACATTCGAAATCACATCCTGATGGCGATGGCGCAGAGCGACGACGCGGCGAGCCGCAAATGGCTGCTCGACGTGGCGCGCGACGAGCGCGCGCCGCTCGAGTCGCGGAAGAAGGCGATCTTCTGGGCCGGCCAGAGCGACGTACCCGTCTCCGACATCGTCGCGGTGTACGACGCCGCGCGTGACGAGGAGCTGAAGGAGCACACGATCTTCGTGCTCTCGCAGCGCGACGACAAGGCGGCGACGGACAAGCTGCTGTCGATCGTCCGCAGCAAGGAGGAGCCCGAGCTGCGCAAGAAGGCGCTGTTCTGGCTCGCCCAGAAGCACGACCCGGCGATCACGCGGATGATCTCCGACATGATCACGAAGCAGTGAGGCGGCAATGAGACGCATGCATGGAATGATCGCCGCCGGGATGGCCGCGCTGCTCGCCCTCCCGGCCGGCGCGCAGGGGACGCTCGCGGGGCGGATCGCGGCGATTCGCGACGGCGAGCTGCAGTTCGAGTTCGCCTCGCGCGAGGACGCCTGCGGCGACGGGCGCAGCTACATCCGCGTCGGCGACAGCTTCATCCGTGCCGGCGACGCCTCGATCACTGGCGATTGGTTGGACGACCGGCGTGAGACATGCCTGCCCGGCCCGGTGCGCATCGTCATCCGGAAGGAGGCGGGAGAGGTGGTGTCGCTGTCGGACTACCTCGGCCCCGTGTTCACCATCGCCGGGCGCACGGAGCTCGGGGAGGTGTCGCCCGCCGAGGGCGCGGCCTACCTGCTCTCGCTCGCCGAAGGGCTCGAGAGGACCCGAGTCTCGAAGCGCGCCATCTATCCCGCGATGCTCGGTCGCGACGTGGTCGCCTGGCCGACGCTGCTCCGGATCGCGCGGCGCGGCGAGCGGACGGGGACGAAGAGCGACGTCAAATTCTGGCTCGGGCGCTACGCCGCCGCGAAGCTGCAGGGAAGCGACGATCCCTTCTCGGTCGAGCGCCGCGCCGACACCGACGAGGAGGACGTGAAGAAGCACGCGGTCTTCGCGCTGTCGCAGCTCGGCGGCCGCGAGGGAATCGATCCGCTGCTTCAGGTCGCGCGGACGAACAAGGATCCGGTGGTGCGCGCGCAGGCCCTCTTCTGGCTCGGGCAGTCCGGCGACCCGCGCGCGCTCGACCTCTTCGCCGACATCCTCGAGGGCCGGGTCGCCCCGCCCCCGCGCGGCTAGTGCCTAACGGTCGACCTGCCAGGTCGTCCCCAGCTCCGTGGTGCCCCACCTGATGCGCAGGGCGCCACGGAGCTCGGCGTATCCCTCGGCCGGTCGCGGCGAATCGGGGACGAGCCAGATCGTGAGCGACTCCATCGGCTCGGCGGTCGTGCGGGCGGTGAGCGCGATCCGGCCGATGTCCTTCGAGGAATCGTAGTCCGTCCCCCACTGCGCCGTGCCGCGATTCACGACGAGCTGCCAGCCGGTCTTCGCATAGCGCACGAAGAGCGTGTAGTCGCCGCGCGGCAGCTTCAGGTCGCCGAGGGTGATATCGAGATCGGTGTGCAGCGTGGTGGCGGTGTTGGCCCCGAAGCGCCACACCGTGTCGATCGGGATCAACCCTCCCTCCACCTTTCGTCCGCGCGCATGCGGCTGGCCATAGCTGATC
>DATAIN010000873.1:0-1686 GCA_036262635.1 Gemmatimonadaceae bacterium
GCGTTCGCGATCGGCTTCAGCGACGGTGGCGTGAACGAGGCCGATGCTGCGCGCAGGGCAGCGACCGAGCTGCGCGTGCCGCTCGACGTCGTGGAGACGACGCGAGCCGGGTACCTCGGAGGATGGAGCGAGGCGCTCGCGCAGCTGAGCGAGCCGGTCGCCAATCCCGGTCTGCGTCTAGTCGACCTTCTCTGCCGTCGCGTCGCGCGGTCGCATAAGGTGGTGCTCACTGGGCAGGGCGCGGACGAGCCACTCGGCGGCTATCCACGCCACCTCGCTGAGCGCCTGTACTCGATCGGCCGTCACTCGCGACGCCTGAGCGGCGCCGCGGCGCGCGCGTTTCTCGGCCCGGAAGCGGGGCGCCGCATCTCGCGCGTCCTCACGACCCCCGACATCATCGACCGCTTCGTCCAGATCCTCGCCGTGATCCCACCGGCGGATGTCGACCGGATGGTTCGATCCCCGGCAGCACCGGCCCTCGAGCTGGCGCGTAGCGCCGTGGGACGCTGGATCGGCGCGGAGGTCGACGACCGCCTCAACGCGCTGCTCCGCGTCGACGCGCGGCTGTCGCTCGCGGACGACTTGCTCATCGTCGCCGACCATTTCTCGATGCGCCACGGCGTCGAGCTGCGCGTGCCGTTCCTCGACCTCGCGCTCCTCGAGCTCGTGGAGCGGATGCCGAGTGGGTACAAGGTCTCGCTGCTCGGCGAGCGCAAGTGGCTCTACCGTCAGGCAGCGAGAGAGCTCCTGCCAAAGGCACTCGGCGACGCGCTGTGCGGGTGGCGCGCGCGCGTCGGCCGCAAGCATGGGTTCACGGTTCCGACGACGGAGATCTTCGCCGGAGGCAACTCGGCGCTCGTTCGGTCCACCGCCTGGGCGCGCGCGTACGCCCTCCATGACCACATCTCGGTCGCGGAAGGCGCACGCGAAGATCCGCGGCCGCAGCGCGCGCTGCATTCGCTCGTCGGGTGGGCGTCGGCGGTCGCGTGACAGCGTTACCGCGTGTGCTCTTCGTGACGAACATGTATCCCACCGCCGCGCAGCCAGCTGCAGGAGTGTTCGTTCATCGCCAGGCCGCCGCGTTGCGCGAGCTCGGGGCCAGCGTCGACGTCGAAGTCGTGTCGATGGACCGCGGTGCAAGAGACTACCTGCTGGCGCGTCCGCGCATCGGACGGGCCATTCGGAGCCTGCAGCCGGACGTCGTGCACATCCATTTCGGCTATACCTTCCTCGCCGTGCCCGCGATCGCGCCGCGGGTCATCACGTACTACGGCGATGACCTCAACGGTGCGTCCACGGGACGCGGCGGGATCTCTCTCAAGTCGCGCGTCGGAAGGGAGGTGAGCCGCCTCGCGGCCCGTCGGAGCGAGGCGACGATCGTCGTCTCCGAGCCGATGCTGCGATGGCTGCCGCCGTCGACACGCTCGCGCGCCGAAGTCGTGCGCGACTCGATCGACCCGCGCGAGTTTCGGCCTGGCGACCGACGACTCGCGCGTCAACGCCTCGGTATCGCGGCCGATGAGGTTGTGGTCCTCTTTCCCCACTCCCTCGCGCAACCGACGAAGCGGATCGACCTCGCGAGAGCGGCAGTGGACGGATTCACGACTACCCAGCCGCGGGCGCGGCTGCTCGTGGTGAACGGTGCGCCGCCGCAGGCGATGCCGGACTACTACCGGGCGGCTGATG
>DATAIN010000874.1:0-9513 GCA_036262635.1 Gemmatimonadaceae bacterium
TCTCGCGGATCACCGTGTCCGCCGCCGCGAAGCCGAAGGTGTCGGCGAAGGGCTTGAAGTTGTCGAGGTCGATGTAGCAGACCGCGAACTCCTCCCCGGCGTCGGCGCGCCGGCGGAGCTCGTCCTCCACCGCGCGTCCCCCGGGGAGCCCGCTCGTCGGGTTGCGATCGGTCTCGCGCCGCACGAGGCGGAGGAGCGCCTCGACGCGCGCCCGCAGCTCGCGGGTGTCGAAGGGCTTCGTGAGGTAGTCGTCCGCCCCCGCCTCGTACCCCTCGAGCTTCCGCTCCACCGCGTTGAGCGCGGTGAGCATCAGCACCGGGATGTGCGCGGTGAACGGGTTCTCCTTCACCGCGCGGAGCGCCTCGATCCCGTCCATCACCGGCATCTGCCGGTCGAGAACGAGCAGGTCCGGCTCGCGCTCCGCCAGCGCCGCGAGCGCGGCGGCGCCGTTCTCGACGATCCGCACCTCGTGCCCGAACGCCTCGAGGACGTCGCGCACCATCCGGCGCATGTCCTCGTGGTCGTCCGCGTAGATGATGTGAGGCACGATTGACGCTGTACGGTTAGGGGGCGTAAGTTCTCCCGTTTCACGCACTTCTGTCAACCGCGAGCGCTCGGTACGCGACGCTCGTCACACTCCCGCTCGCGCCCGGTCCGCACGCATGCGCAGGCTTCTCCTGCTGGCCCTTTCCTCCTCGCTCCTCGCCGGCTGCCGGGGTGGCGAGGCCTCGCCCTCGCGGCGCACCATCATCGACTCGCGCGACAACTACGACCCGCGCTCCCTCGACCCGGCGAAGTCGACCGACGTCCCCACCGGGCGCGCCGTCGGCTATCTCTTCGACGGGCTGACCCGCTTCACCCCGGACGCGCGCGTGGTTCCCGCGCTCGCGACACGCTGGGAGATCTCGCCGGACGGAAAGGTCTACACCTTCCACCTGCGCGGCGGCGTCACCTTCCACGACGGCAAGCCCTTCGTCGCGCGTCAGGTGCAGCGCAGCTTCGAGCGCGTGCTCGACCCGAAGGAGCGCGGCGGCCGCGGCTGGCCGCTCTATCCGATCGCGGGCGCGCAGGACTTCGCGAACGGCAAGGCGACCGCGATCTCCGGGATCGCGGTGCGCGACGACAGCACCGTCGTCGTCACCCTCGCCGAGCCGCTGCCGATCTTCCCCAAGCTCCTCGCGATGCCCGTCGCCGCGATCGTCCCCGACTCGACCCCGGCGGACTTCGGCGAGCACCCGATCGGCACCGGGCCGTGGCGCTTCGTCGAGTGGAAGCACGACGATTACCTGAAGTTCGCGCGCAACGAGAAGTACTGGGGGGGAGCCGCGGCCACCGACTCGCTGATGGCGCGCATCATCGCCGAGCCCAGCGCCGCGGTCGCCGAGTTCGAGAGCGGGGCGGTGGACATTTTATATATCCCCGAATCTGACACTCGTCGCTGGGAGAACACCGACGAGCGGAGCGGGACGCTCGCCTCGGCGCCGGGACTGCGCATGTGGTACACCGCGATCAACACCACCCGCGGCCCGCTGCGCGACGTGCGCGTGCGGCAGGCGATCAACTACGCGGTGGACGTCCGGACGATCCTCGACCAGCTCATCGGCGGCCGCGGCACCCTCGCGGGCGGTGTGATTCCTCCCGCGCTCGACGGAGGCGACTCGACGCGGCACTACGCGTACGACACCACGAAGGCGAAGCAGCTCCTCGCCGAGGCGGGGTTCACGAAGGGGATCGACGTCCAGCTCTGGTGCTCGCAGACGCCGCCCTTCCCGCGGCTGGCCGAGGCGATCCAGAGCTACCTCGCGGCGGTCGGCATCCGCGCGACGATCGTGCAGCGCGAAGCGGCCGCGATGCGCGAGGCGGCGCGGAAGGGTGAGACCGATCTCGTGCTCAAGGACTGGTTCGCCGACTATCCCGACGCCGAGAACTTTCTCTATCCCCTGCTGCACAGCGCGAACAGGGGGGTCGGCGGAAACGTCTCGTTCTACCAGAACGCGACCTTCGACAAGATCGTCGACGCGGCGCGCCGCGAGTCGAACGACGCGAAGCGCGTCGCGCTCTACCGGCAGGCCGACCAGCTCGCGTTCCAGGAAGCGCCGATGCTCTTCCTCTTCTTCTACAAGGATCTCAACGCGCTGCAGCCCTGGCTGCGCGGCTATCAGCTCCCGTCGATCCTCAACGGGCAGGACATGCGCGGGGTCTCGATCGCCCACGACCGTTAGGCACGGTGCTGCGCGTCCTCTCCCGCCGGCTGCTGCTCGCCATCCCGACGCTGGCGGGGGTGCTCGTCGTCGTCTTCCTCCTCCTCTACGTCGCCCCCGGCGATCCGGTGATGGCGATGGTCGGCGAGCGCGCCGACCCGGAGACGATCGCCCGCCTCCGCGCCGAGCTGCGGCTCGACGATCCCCTCCCGACGCAGTTCGCGCACTACGCGAGCGGCGTGCTGCGCGGGGACCTCGGCCGCTCCTACATCACCGGGCGCCCGATCCTCGGTGATCTGCTCGAGCGCTTCCCGAAGACGCTGCAGCTGGCCGGCGCCGCGATGCTGCTGGCGGCGATCTGCGGGATCACGCTCGGCGTGCTCGCGGCGCGACGCCCCGGCGGCTGGACCGACCGGCTCTCGCTCGGCGTCGCCTATCTCGGGATCTCCTTCCCCGTGTACTGGATCGGGCTGATCCTGATCCTCGTCTTCGCGGTGCAGCTCCGCTGGCTCCCCGCCTCGGGGTTCGGGAAGCCGCAGCACCTGATCCTCCCCGCCCTCGCGTTAGGCATGCGCTCCATCGCCTTCCTCGCGCGGATGACGCGGTCGGCGATGCTCGAGGCGCTGGGGAGCGACTTCTCGCGCACCGCGCGCGCGAAGGGGGCGCGGGAGCGCGTGGTCGTCGTCCGCCACGCGCTCCGCAACGCGCTCATCCCCGTGATCACCGTGCTCGGCCTCGACTTCGGCGCCTATCTCACGGGGAGCATCCTGACGGAAACGATCTTCAGCTGGCCGGGACTCGGGCGCTACGTCGTGAACGCGATCGCCCGCCGCGACCTTCCCGGCGTCCAGGGCGCGGTGCTGTTCATGAGCGTGGTGTTCGTGCTCGTGAACCTGATCACGGACCTGGCATACGCGAAGGCGGACCCACGAGTGCGGCTTTCCTGACCTTCCTCGTCACATCGACGTGGGAGGGCGCTGGCGCGGCAGATTCGGGGACGTGGGAAGCCGTCGCTCGCTGCGCTCGCTCGGCGACGGGGGACGGGGGACGGGGGATTCCTGCTCCTTTATCCCATATCCCATTTCCTTTCTCCGAAGTCGGAGCATCCCCGCCTCTTCCCCGTCCCACGTCGCCGTGTTGACCACGGACTAGGCGCGGGGAACGATCCCCCGTCCCCCGTTGTCGAGGGACGCGGGAGCGAGGACGCGGGACTGCCGAAGGCAGGACCGCGGACACGCGACCGCGGACCGATGACTTCCCACGTCCCACGTGAGCCGCGCCAGCGCCCTCCCACGTCGATGTGAAACGTGGGACGTGGACCGACGATCCTCTATCGCCCCTTGCTCCAGTCGTCCATTGCCATCGTCTTCCCCGTCGTGCTTTCCAGCTCGATGCGCTGGAAGGTGACGGAGACGTCCTCGATCGGCGTCGTGTCCGCGGCGCGCATCGCGTCGCCGCCGGTGCGGCCGACGTATTGCTCGATCTCCCCCACCGTCGCGTTGCTGAGCCGGACGACGTAGACGACCTGCTCTTCGCCGTTGGGGTTCGTTCCGTAGAACTCGAAGACCACCGACTTCAGGATCTCGTTCGTCGTCAGCGCCTGGAAGAACTGCGGCGACGACGCGTCGATCGCTTTCGTGAAGGTGATCGGGCTGTGCTGGCGGCGTCCGGAGGCCATCCCCGAGGCGGCGTCGCGCGGCGACTTCACGTCGTACGAGAACGCGATCGCCGGGATCTTGCCCTGTCTGCCCGCGCGGGGATTCTCCGCCTTGAAGACGCCCTGCTTCGTTCCCTCGACCGTCACCGTGAACGACGACCCCGCGGCGAGGAGCGCGCGGAGCTGCGCCTCGGCGGTGAGCGCCGGTGCGGTCGCGCGAGTGGCGGCGAGTGGAACCAACGCGGCGAGACCGATCAGGGAGACACGCGCGATGCGTCGTGCGAGCTGCATGGGACGACCTCCGGGAGGGAGTGAGGGAGTCATGCGGAGCGCCGGCCGCCGTCAGGGCAGCCGCTCGATCCGCAGGAAGAGCGAGTAGTCGCCCTTCAGCTCCGCAGCGTCGCGATACCGCACCTCGACCACGCCGGCCGAGCGTGCACCGCCCGAGCCCGCGAGCGCGAGCTCCGCGCTCCGCGTCGTGAGCGCGACGATCTGCGGGACGAAGTTGTACCCGTCCGTTCCGGGGCTGAGCCCGATCGGCCGGTTGCCACTCTCCTTGACCATGGTCGCGACCGTGAAGGCGGGTTTCGCCCCGGTGATGAGCAGCTCGCTCAGCGCGCCGACGCCGGGGAGCCGCTGCGCGACCGGGAGGACGTTGTTCCCGATGTCGCCGAGCGCGAGCACCATGTTGGCTGGATTCAGCGCGTCGTCGGAGTCGAGCTCCCACACTGTCGGCGCGATCGCAACGAGATTCTGTCCGGTACGAAGCTCCCCCTCCCAGAGCAGCAAGGGAAGGTGGTCCGGCTGCGGAGCGTCACGCACCACCCACGGATCGCGCACGGCGGGGACGTTGTCCAGCGTCTGCAGCCCGCCCTTCGCGCTGCGCGAGCCGGCGGTGATGCGCGAGGGGAACTTGTTCCGGTCGCCGTAGATGACAGTCTGAAGCCTGCGTACCGCGCCGAGCGGCTGACCGTCGGGGCCGAATTCCTGGACGTCGGCGTTCAGCCGGATCTCGTCGCCCTTGCCGTCGGTCTCGAGAAAGGTGTCGTAGCTCTCGTTGTTCACACGAAAGCCCGCGAGGACGACGCGATAGCGCCCGCTCGCTGGGACGTTCATGACGGGCGCGGGAGTCGCCGCCGGCTGTCGTCCCTTCACCGACGCGTCTTCCGTCTCCCTCGGCCGCGGCTTCTCCACCGACCCAGGACGCTGCGCCAGCGCCACGCGCGCCGCGCCGAGCACGAGCACCACGAAGAGCGACAACCTGCAAAGCGCACGAACCATCGAGAGACCCCCCCCACGCGAAGAGCGATGCGCTGGCCAGCAACGAAGCCCCGAAGATGCGCGCGCCGGCTCTCGTGTCAATGTCGGAGGCGAGTTCCGGATGAGGAGCAGAATGAGGAGCAGGACTTGGGGCAGGATGAGGAGCAGGTTGAGGGAGAGAAATGTGGGGGGGATGAGTGATGAGTCGTGAGGAAGATGAGTGAGCTCTCTCATCTTCCACATCACTATCCCACACCCTGCCCCTCATCCTGCCCCTCGTTCTGCCCCAAGTCCTGCTCCTCGTCCCTCATCCGTTCACGCTTCGCATTCCTTGTTCGGGGTAGCGAGTTCCGGCCGCCACGCCTAACGGTGCGATCGCGTCGATCCGGTCCATGTCGTCCGCGCTGAGTCGTACCGCTGCCGCGCCGGCGTTCTCTTCGAGGTATTTCACCCGCTTCGTCCCCGGGATCGGTACGATGTCGTGGCCGCGGTGGAGCAGCCAGGCGAGGGCGAGCTGTGACGGTGTGCATCCCTTCTGGCGGGCGAGCTGCTCGACGTGATGAACCAGGTCGAGGTTCTTCCGGAAGTTCTCTCCCTGGAAGCGCGGAGAGTTGCGGCGATAGTCGTCGGCCGGAAGATCGTCGATCGTCCGGAAGCGGCCGGTGAGAAAGCCGCGCCCGAGTGGGCTGTAGGGGACGAAGCCGATCCCCAGCTCCCGCACCGTCGGGAGGATCTCGTCCTCGGGCTCGCGGCTCCAGAGCGAGTACTCGGTCTGCAGGGCGGAGATCGGATGCACCGCGTGCGCGCGCCGGATCGTCGCCGGGCTCGCCTCCGAGAGCCCGAGATAGCGGACCTTTCCCTCCTTCACCAGCTCCGCCATCGCCCCGACGGTGTCCTCGATCGGCGTCGAGCGATCGACGCGATGCTGGTAGTAGAGATCGATCGTCTCGACGCCGAGCCGCTGGAGCGATGCCTCGCACGCCGAGCGTACGTAGTCCGGCTTTCCACTGATCCCGAGGAAGGCACCGTCGGCGCTGCGGACGTTGCCGAATTTTGTCGCGACGATCACCTGATCGCGCTTCCCGCGGATCGCCTTCCCGACGAGCTGCTCGTTGGTGAAGGGTCCATACATGTCGGCGGTGTCGAGGAAGGTGATCCCCAGCTCGATCGCCCGATGGATGGTCGCGATCGACTCCCCCTCGTCGCGCCCCGCGTAGAAGTCCGACATCCCCATGCAGCCCAGACCGAGCTCGGAGACGACCAGTCCCTGCGACCCCAGCCGGCGTGATTTCAGCATTCGTGAGAGTCCTCGTGGTGGTCAGGTGTCGTACGGCCCGTGCTGCACGTGGTGGACCGGTGATGCGGGTTCAGTCGAACCAGCGACGCGAGGGGGCGGCTGGCGCCGCGATACGGCGATGCGTGATGCCCGGATGCGAGAAACCGCATCAATCGGAAAGGGCCGACTGCGGCGCTTTCAGCGCCGCCCGTCGGCCCACTCCGATAAGGTAGTTTCCCGCATCCCCGCACCCCCGCATCCCCGCATCCCGTATCGCGGTCTCGCGGCCGCGCGCTACGCGCGCCGCCCCCTCGCATCGCTGGTTCGACTGCACCCGCATCGCAGTCTCGCCGCGGAACGCGGCCCCCTCGCATCGCTCTTTCGAACGACACCCGCATCGCCTTCAGCAGTACATTCCGCGACATGAGCCTCTCCAACTATCAGTCCTCCGCCGCTCGCACCCTCAACCCCGCGCTCTCCCCCGACGACCGCCTCCTCGACGCCGCGGCCGGCCTCGCCGAGGAGGCGGGTGAGATCCTGGCCGGGGTGCGCAAGCATCGCTTCCAGCAGCGCCCCCTCGACCGCGACGAGATCGTGATCGAGCTCGGTGACGCGCTCTGGTGCCTGAGCATGGTCGCGACCTCGCTCGGCGTGACCCTCGAGGAGGTCGCCGACCGCAATCTCGCCAAGCTCCGCGCGCGCCATCCCGACGGCTTCGACGCCGCCCGCGCCCGGGGGGGCGCCGAGGAATAGCCTCCACCCTGTCCCCTGGTCCCCGCGGTTCGTCGCCCCGACGGGACACACGCGCGTCCTCGCGGGAGGGCGCGACTGTGCGGAGCATCACCTTGACCGCGAATTGACGCGATCGAGGGCGGGAACACGGGCTGCTTCCGGAGCGGTCGCCATCGCACGGCGCGATGGCCTCGAACGATCACCCGGCACACGGGCTCCGACCATGACACGCTCCCTGCGCCTCCCGCTCCTCGCCACGCTGGCCCTAACCGCGGCCTGCACCTACGTGCGCGCCACCCCGCTCGGCGCGGCGAACTATCCCGCCGTCTCCCCCGACTCGGTGCGGCTGTTCGCGACGAACCCGCCCGCGAAGTACGTCGAGCTCGCGATGCTTCGCGTCGAAGGCATCTTCAGCAACGACAGCCGCTCGGCGAAGGCGCTCCGCGAGAAGGCGGCGAAGCTGGGCGCGAACGGGGTCATCCTGCTCAACGCGCGCGCCGTCTCGACGCACGGCGGTCCCGACATCGGGGTCATCCTCGGCGGCGGACAGAACAACGGAACGGCCGTGATTCTCGGCGACGAGGATCACGTGGTGAAGGAGTTCGAGCGCGCGGTCGCGATCCGCTACGAGCCCGTGCCGAGCGTCGCGCAGGGCTCCAGCGGCGGCACGCCGCGCTGACGATCGAAGCATCGCGACGCAGCACGAACTGGCCGCACTCTGAGGTGTATTTTCGCGTGACGGGGACGCGCCGCGCGGCGTCCTCTGGATGAGCGCCGGAGCACTTCGTTCCAGCGCTCATCACACGCCGCTGGAGGCGGAGATGGTGCTGGTCGCGGTAGCGTTCGTCGTCGGAGGAGTGCTCGGCGCGGTTCTCACCGCGGCGCTGATCGCGCGCGCGCAGCGTGCGCTCTCGCTCGGCCCATCCGACCTCGACCTCCCCGTGCGCCCCGCCGACCAGTGGGCCGGCGAGCGCGACGCGAGCCAGCCGTACAGCTCCGGCGAGCGCGACGCGAGCCAGCCGTACAGCTCCGACGAGCGCATCGAGCGCTTCGAGCAGGAGCTGGCGAAGCGCCTCGGCCGCGAAGCCGCAGCCACCGCCCGCGAACGCCGCGCCGCCGCTTATCGGGCGCTGAGGCCGGCGTTCGGGATCTCGATTCGGGTTCGGGAGTAGACGTCGGCCATTAGCTATTAGCCGTTAGCGTCGAGAGACGGCGCCCCGCACTGCGGTTGCGCCGTCTCTTCCTGCTAATGGCTAACGGCTAACGGCCCGGGCACTTCAGTCGTCCGTCTGCCCGAACACCGCCATGTTCGAGCTGTGCCCCGGGGCGACCTTCTTCTCCGGGTAGATCCAGTGCACCGCCTGGTTCACCGCGGTCGCGGCCTCGGAGAAGCCGGCGGCGATGAGCTTCAGCTTGCCCGGATAGGTGGTGACGTCGCCCGCCGCGTAGATCCCCGGACGACCCGTCTCCATCTGGCTGTTGACGACGATCTCGTCCTTCTCGAGCGTCAGCCCCCAGGTGCCTAACGTTCCGAGGTCGCTGACGAAGCCGAGCATCGGGAGGACGACGTCCGCCTCGACGGTGCGCGTCGTCTTCTGCTTCACGTCGCGGACGACGAGCCCGCACATCCGCTCCCCTTCGCAGACGACGTCGGCGAGCTCGTGGAAGGTGAGGATCTCCGCGTGTCCGGCGCCCGCCGCCTTCTCGACCTCCTTCACCGTCGCGGCGTGCGCGCGGAAGCGATCGCTCCGGTGCACGAGCGTCACCCGCTTCGCCTTGCCGGCGAGCTGCGACGCCCAGTCGAACGCCGAATCCCCGCCGCCGATGATGACGACGTTCTTCCCGTGGAACTCGCCGGGGTCGGTGACGATGTCGTGGATCCCCTTCCCGTACCACGGCTCGGCGACCTTCTGCGGCAGGCGGCGTGGCGAGAACGCGCCGATCCCCGCCGCGACGACGATCGCGCGCGTCGGATGCCGGTCGCCGTCGGTGACGAGAACGAAGTGCCCGTCCTCCTGCTCGAGCGCGACGACGCGCTGCCCGAGCTGGACGTCGGGATGGAACTGCTTCATCTGCTCGGCGAGGGCGCCGACGAGGTCCTTCGCCAGCACCTTCGGGAATCCGGCGACGTCGAAGATGTATTTCTCGGGGTACAGCGCCGCGAGCTGTCCGCCGAGTTGCGGGAGGGCGTCGACGATCCGCGCTGTCGCGCCGCGCATCCCCGCGTAGAAGGCGGCAAACATCCCCGTCGGCCCGCCGCCGATGATCGTGATGTCCTTGATGTCGGTTGCCATGCGCGAAAGCTCACCGGGCGGCGCATGCCGTACAAGCGGGGCTGGAGGCTATGGGCTGGAGGCTATGGGCTGGAGGCCATCAGCCTCCTGCTT
>DATAIN010000875.1:0-4723 GCA_036262635.1 Gemmatimonadaceae bacterium
CTTCTCCTCGCGGCTCTCTCCCTCTCTCTCCTCGCCTGCGCGACCTCGCGAGACGCCGCTCGTGAGCCCGTGGTCGTCGCCGCCGCCGGCAGTCTCGCCGCCCCGTTGCGTGTCGCGCTCGACAGCTTCACCGCGCGCACCGGGACTCGCGTCGAGATGCACACCGCGGGGAGTGTCGAGCTGGCGCGGCGGGTGATCGAGCTCGAGGACGTCCCCGACGTCCTCGCGGTCGCCGACGAGGAGGTGTTTCCGGCGCTGCTCCGGCCGGAGCACGTCGGGTGGTGGGGGGTGTTCGCGCGCAACCGGCTGGTGCTCGCCGTCGCGCCGAAGGCGCGCTACGCCGCGGAGATCGACTCGACCAACTGGTGGCGCGTGGCCGCGCGGGAAGGTGTCGAGGTCGGGCGCTCCGATCCCGCGCTCGACCCGGCGGGCTATCGCGCGCTGATGGCGCTGCGCCTCGGCGCGAAGGCGTACGGCGACAGCGGCATCGAGCGCGCGGTGCTCGCCCGCTCGCCGGCGCGCGACGTCCGCCCGAAGTCGGCGGATCTCGTCGCGCTCCTCGAGACGGGGGCGCTCGACTACGCCTTCGTCTACGAATCCTCGGCGCGCACGGCGGGGCTCCGCTTCATCCCGCTCGGCGCTCGCGTCGATCTCGGCGACGATTCGCG
The DNA here is from genome assembly GCA_036262635.1 of Gemmatimonadaceae bacterium. GTDB lineage: Bacteria > Gemmatimonadota > Gemmatimonadetes > Gemmatimonadales > Gemmatimonadaceae > JABFXC01. Next base: position 669 of record DATAIN010000875.1, read on the forward strand.
GGCGGGGGAGTACCGTGAGGTCACCGTCTCGATTCCGGGAAAGACGCGCGGCAGCACCGTCGAGGTGCACGCCACGCCGATCCGCTACGCCCTCTCGGTCCCCACGGCGGCGGCGCACTTCGTGGGCGGGATGGCGCTCGCCAACTATCTGCTCTCCGAGGACGGCCGCCGGGTGCTCCAGCGCGCGGGGCTCGACACCGTCCCGCCGCGCATCGAGGGCGCAGCGGCGAAGCGCGTCGCCGACTCGCTGGCGCGCGTGAAGGCGCGGCCGTGAAGCGGCGCGCGCCGCTGCGGCATCGCAGCATCCTCGCCGCGCTCGCCGCGTCGGTGCTGCTCCTCTTCCTCGCGCTTCCGACCCTCACCCTCGTCGCGCGCGGCGGGGCTTCGGGCGTGCGCGGAATCTTCGGCGACGCGGAGCTGCGGGGCGCGATCGCGCTGACCGTGCTCACGGCGACGATCAGCACCCTGCTCGCCGCGCTGCTCGGTACTCCGCTGGCGTACTGGCTGGCGCGCCACGACTTCCGCGGCCGCTCGCTCGTGCAGGCGATCCTCGACCTTCCGCTCCTCATCCCGCATCCCGTCGCGGGGATCGCGCTGCTCATCCTCCTCGCCCGCGGCTCGCCGATCGGCGGGGCGCTGCTCGCCGTCGGCATCCGCGTCGTCGGCACGCCGTTAGGCATCGTCGCGGCGATGCTCTTCGTGTCGGCGCCCATCTACGTGAGCGCGGCGCGCGAGGCGATCGCCGACGTCGATCCTCGCTACGAGGGGGTCGCGCGCACGCTCGGCGATTCCTTCCGTGCGTCGGTGTACCGCGTGACGCTGCCGATGGCCTGGCGGGGGCTGCTCGCCGGCGCGGTGACCGCGTGGGCGCGCGCGGCGAGCGAGTTCGGCGCGATCGTCATCCTCGCCTGGCAGCCGCGCGTCGCGAGCGTGCTCGCCTACGATCGCTTCACCACCTTCGGGATGCGCGAGGCGCTCCCCGTCGCCGCGGCGCTGCTGATCCTCGCCCTCGTTCCCCTCGCTCTCATCCGCGCGCTCGGCGGCGAGCGTCGCGCGGCGGCGGCGCAGCGCCTGTGATCGAGCTGCGCAACGTCGCCGTCCGCCAGGGAGACTTTCTTCTCGCGGACGCGAGCTTCGCTGTCGAGGCGGGGACGTACGGGGTCGTCCTCGGCGCCGCGGGGGCGGGCAAGACCACCCTGCTCGAGGCGGTGGCCGGCCTGCGAACGCTCGAGCGTGGCGCGATCACCCTCGGCGCACGCGACGTCACGGCGTTGCCCCCCGAGGCGCGCCGCGTCGGGATGGTGTATCAGCAGGCGCTGCTCTTCCCGCATCTCGACGTGGCGGGCAACGTCGGCTACGGCGCGCGCGGCGCGGCGATCGCCGACGCCATCGAGCGCACCGGGGTGCACGCGCTGCTCGGACGCGACATCCGCACGCTGAGCGGCGGAGAGAGCCAGCTCGTCGCGCTTGCCCGCGCGCTGGCGAGCGACCCGCGCGTGCTCCTCCTCGACGAGCCCTTCGCCGCGCTCGACCCGCCGCGCCGCGCCGCGATGCGCCGCACGATCCGCGACTGGCAGCGCGAGCGCGGCGTCACCGTGCTGCACGTGACGCACGACGTGAACGAGGCGGCGCTCCTCGCCGATACGCTTGCCGTGCTCGACGCGGGGCGCGTGCTCCAGAGCGGCGCCGCGACCGCGGTGTTCGCGCACCCCGATAGCCCGCGCGTCGCCGAGCTGACCGGCGCCGAAAACGTCCTCGCGGGCGAGGCGGAGCCGGTGGAGGACGGACTGGTCGCGCTGCGGGCCGGCGCGCTCACCGTGTACGCGGCGAGCGACGTGCGGGCCGGCCGAGCGCACGCCGTCATCGGCGCCGACGAAGTCGTGCTCTCGGCGAGAGCGCCCGCCTCGTCGGCGCGGAACAGCTTCGCGGCGCGCGTCGTCGCCTGCGGGGGGAGCGGATCGCTCGTCCGCGTCGAGCTCGACGCGAGCGGTGTCCCCTTCGTCGCGGTGGTGACGCGCGGCGCGGCGCGCGAGCTCGCCCTCGCGCCCGGAGCCGCGGTCCACCTCTCCTTCAAGGCGACAGCGGTCCGGATCTGCTGAGCGGCGCCGCGCCTAACGCGCGGCGCGCGACGGCTCGCTCTGGAGCGCCTTGCCGAGGTTGGCGAGCAGACCGCGCCAGCCCTCCTGCCGGATCTCGGGCCCGTCCCCGCCCTCGAGGAAGGCGTCCTGCTCGGTGAGGACGAGCCGCGTCTTGACGCCGTCGGGGTGGAGCTCGAAGGTCGTCGTCGAGACGGAGATCGGCGCGCCGTTCGCGGTCATCCGGTAGGAGATGATGATCCGCTCGTTCTGGACGATGTCGTGGAAGACGGTGTCGTTGGTGAAGACCCAGTCTCCCGTCGGGCCACCCTTGCCGCGCCAGTGCTCGGTGCCGCCGACGCGGAAATCGAGGCTGTACTCCAGCGTCTCCATCTGGTCCGACTCGGCGAACCAGCGACGCTTCTGATCCTGCTCGGCGAAGGCCCTGAAGACGCGCGCCGGTGCCGCGTCGTAGACGCGCTCGAGGGTGAAGCTGGAATGCGTCACGGATCGCTTCGTCATCGTGTCCTCCGCTGGGTTGGTGGGGATTTCTCTTCGGCCAGGAGCGCGTCGAGCCGGTCGAGGCGGCGCTCCCAGGTCGCGCGCCGCTCGGTGAGCCAGCGCTCGGCGTCGCGAAGCACCTTCGCCTCGACGCGGCAGGTGCGGACCCGGCCGAGCTTCTCCGTTCGCACGAGCCCACTCGCCTCCAGCACCTGGAGATGCTGCAAGACGCCGGGGAGCGACATCTCCAGCGGCTGGGCGAGCTCGCTCACCGACGCCGGCCGCCGGGTGAGCCGCTCGACCATCCGCCGGCGGGTCGGGTCGGCGAGGGCCTGGAAGACGTCGTCGAGCGATGGCGAATGGTTAAGCATATACTTAACTATAACCGCCGGCCCGAGCCGTCAAGAGCAAACGTCAGATTCCCACGTCGGCGAGGAGGAAGTCGTGCGGCCAGCCGTCGCCGTAGCCCGCCTGGCGGAGGTAGCTGGCGATCTGCGCCCAGTGGCGCATCCCGTGGGGGACGAGATTGAAGAGGATCTTCCGCTTGCTGGCGACGATCGTCCCCGCGGTCATCGTCACGAAGGTGAGCACCTCGTCGAGCGACGCCTCGGTCGCGGTGGCGAGGTACTTGTCGAGCATCCGCCGCGCCTCGTCGCCGAGCGCGAAGATCTCGCCGAGCGACTGCTGATTGAAGGCAGCCGGCTCGCTCACCGGGACGCCGAGAAGGCGCTGCGCGTAGCGCATCTCGACGGCGAAGATGTGGCGGACGAGTCCGCGCACCGTCTCCGCCGAGCCCCGTCCGACGGGCGCGTCGAGCGCCGCACTGGGGTGCGACGCGAACCACTCGCGCCAGCGCCGCGTCTCTGCGTCGCGCCAGGCGAGGAGCGCGGAAAACGGGAGGGCCGGGTCGAAGGTCACGTCGCCGCCTGATCGGTGATCGCCTGCTCGAGGGCGCGCCAGGGCATCATCGCGCAGCCGACGCGCGCCGGGTACCGTGCGACGACCTCGAAGGCGAGCAGCTCGCCTAACGCGTCGCGGGTGACGCTCTCCTTCGCGAGCAGCTTCCGCAGCGCCTCGGCCGTTCGCCGCACCGCGCCGACGCTCGCTCCCCGCGCCATCTCGGTCATCATCGACGCCGACGCCTGCGCGATGGAGCATCCCTGTCCCGTGAACCGCGCCTCCCGCACTATCCCACCCTCGACGATCGCCTCGACGGTGATCTCGTCCCCGCACGCCGGGTTCACGACGCTCGCCCGCGCGTTGGCGTGCGGGAGCGCGCCCTTGTTGTGAGGGCGGCGATAGTGCTGGAGGATCTGCTCCTGGTAGAGGGCGTCTGGAGCTGCCATGAGTCACGGCCTCAGGGGCCGAACTACCCTACCATGAGTCTTGCGTCAGGGACAGAAGGCATGCGTCAGAAATCAGGGTGAACGGCGTCGACCGCAGTTCTCCCGCAGTTCACCCTGACGCATGACGTCTGAC
>DATAIN010000876.1:0-3159 GCA_036262635.1 Gemmatimonadaceae bacterium
TCTTCGGCAGCGATCCGATCCTCGCCGCGAACTACCTGTCCGAGCGCACCATCGAGCTGATCGACAACGTACGCTGGACGAACGGCGACCACACGCTGAAGCTCGGCGCGAACGTGATGAAGGAGCATGTCTTCAACTACTTCTTCAACAACTCGCTCGGCACATTCACCTTCGACTCGCTTGGCGCGTTCGCCCGGGGAACCGTCGCGTCGTTCACGCGGGCGCTCCCCGGCGCCAACGGTTCGCTGCCGATCGCGGAGTTCGACGTCTGGGAGAACGCGCTCTACGCGCAGGATGAGTGGCAGGTGAACCGGAACCTCTTCTTCACCTACGGCCTTCGCTACGACATCGCGGCGTACCCCACGGAGCCGGCGCGGAACGACAGCGTCCTGAAGTACTTCCCCGGCGTCGACGTCCGCACCCGCCCGACCGACAACAACAATATCGCGCCGCGGCTCGGCTTCACCTTCGATCCCGCGGCCGATGGCCGGCAGGTCGTCCGCGGCGGGACGGGCCTCTTCTACGGCCGCTCGCCGTACGTGCTGGCGTCGAACGTCCTCGCCAACACGGGCTTGAACCAGCGCGTCCTCACCTGCAACGCGCCTAACGCGCCGGCGCCGAACTTCCCCGGCTACGCGCAGAACCAGAGCACGATCCCGACGCAGTGCACCGGCGGCGCCTTCGGCATCGCCGAAGTGAACGCCTTCGACAGCGACTTCCAGCAGGCGTCCGCGTGGAAGTCGAACCTCGGCTACGACCGGCTCGTCGCCGAGAACTGGCGCGTCGGCGTCGAGGCGGTGTACTCCCGCCTTCGCAACCAGTACGTGGCGCAGGACATCAACCTGAACACGACCCCCCGCTTCACCATCGAGGGGGGGATCCCGGTGTTCGCGCCGGCGACCGCGATCAACGCGGCGGGACGCTTCAACGCGACGGGCTCGCGGAAGGTCACGAGCTTCAACCAGGTCGCGCTCCAGCGGTCCCTGGGCTCCGGGAGCTCCGTGCAGGGGATCGCGACGCTCAACGGCAAGACGCGCTGGGCGAGCCTCTACGCCGCGTACACCTGGGACCGGACGCGCGACAACGGGTCGACGTCGTGCTGCATCGCGATCTTCGACATGTTCAACTCGACCCGCACCTTCGGCAACCCGAACGACTTCGGCCGCCAGTGGGGACCGGCGAGCTACAGCCGGACGCACACGATCGTCGTCTCCCCGTCGACGCACCTGCCATACGGGGTGCTGCTCAGCGGGATCTATCGCGGCTACAGCGGGCTGCCGTGGACGCCGATCTACGGCGGCGACATCAATGGCGACAAGGCGACGAACGACCGCGTCTACGTCCCCACTACGCTCGAGACCGCGACGTACTCGTACGCCGCCGGGTCGGACGCCGCCACGCTCAACCGGATCATCGATGGCAACAAGTGCCTCCGCGAGCACCGCGGCAGCGTCGTCGGCCGCAACTCGTGCCGGAACCCGTGGACGAACGTGCTCGACGCGCGGCTCTCGAAGACCTTCGCGACCTATCGCGGTCAGGGCCTCGAGCTGGTCGCCGACTTCTTCAACGTCCTGAATGGTCTCAACAAGGATTGGGGACAGCGCAACGAGGTGTCGGGCGGGAACCAGGCGCTCCTCGTTCCGACCGCCTTCAGCACGGTAACGAACCGCTTCAGCTATCGGGTGAACACGACCTTCGCCCGCGCCACTCCCGAGAGCTTCCTCACCACCCAGTTCCAGATGCAGCTCGGGTTGAAGTACACGTTCTGAGCAACGCGCCTCACGTGAGGCGGAGAGATGCGGCGCCGCGGAAGACACGCGGCGCCGCATCTCTCGTTTTGCGGGCGTGATCGCCGCGCTTTACGCGCGCTCCGGCCTGGTCCATATTCGAACCCCGACCGTCGCGGCCCCTATCCACAGGGAGGTGCTCATGTCACCGCAGTCGCATCATCATGACCACGATCATCCGTCGGATCACCACCACCACGGCGGTGTCGTGCACGCGCCCGCCGCCGATTCGCGCGGTGCGTACACACGGGCGTACGACGCGGCGGTGCCGACCGCCGATCGTGAGCTGATCGAGGTGGATCTCGAGGCGCGCGAGATGGAGTGGGAGTTCGTTCCCGGTCGGCGCACGAGAGCGTGGGGGTTCAACGGCCAGGTCCCCGGCCCGACGATCGAAGCGCGCGTTGGCGACGTGCTCGAGATCCGCCTGAAGAACAGCCTGCCCGAGCCGACGACGATCCACTGGCACGGACTGCGGATTCCCGCGCCGATGGACGGCACCGACATGGTGCAGCATCCCATCCCCCCGGGCGAGACCTTCACGTATCGCTTTCGCCTGCCCGATGCGGGGACGTTCTGGTATCACCCGCACAGCAACGAGACGGTGCAGCTCGAGCGCGGACTGTACGGCGCCATGGTCGTGCGCGGGCCCGACGAACCCGTGCTCGACGGCGAGCGCGTCCTCGTGCTCGACGACGTGCAGCTCGACCGGCATGGCCAGATCAAGCCGCCGGGATGGTGGATCGAGCATCACAACGGCCGCGAGGGGAGCACGCTTCTCGTGAACGGGAGACGCGAGCCGGAGCTCACCATGGCCGCTGGGCAGATCGAGCGCTGGCGCATCGTCAACGCGGCGAGCGCGCGCTACGTGCGACTCTCGCTCGACGGCCGGCCGTTCACCCTGATCGGCACCGACGGAGGATTGATCGACGCGCCGGTGACGATGACGGAGATCCTCATCACTCCCGGCGACCGTGTCGAGATCGCCGTCGGCCCCTTCGCGGAGGGAGAGACCATCGCGATCGATTCCCTTCCCTACAACAGGCGCAGCGCCAAGCGCGCGAAGCGAGATCGCTTCGCGACCCTGCGCATCGGCGCCGCGAAGCCATCGCGCGCCGTCATCCCGAAGACGCTCCGCACCATCGAGCCCATCGCGCCGGCGGATGCGACGCCGAACCGCGAGGTGCACCTCGGCATCCGTCCGAGCGTGCGCAACGGCGTGGACTTCCTGATCAACAAGGAGCAGCACCACCGCGACACGCCGGTGAAGGTCGGCGAGCTGCAGGTGTGGGATATCGTCAATGACACGCTGATGGATCACCCCTTCCACCTGCACGGCTTCTTCTACCAGGTGCTGCAGGTCGATGGTCAGCCC